>JBIIWK010000112.1:0-10232 GCA_044338955.1 Burkholderiaceae bacterium | reverse complement strand
GCGAATTTCAGAATAGTGAGCGAACAGATCTTTGCCGCCGCCGTCAGGCATAATAAAACCATAACCTTTTTCGGCATTGAACCACTTCACGACACCAGTTGCCATTTCAACTTCCTTGATAGATAAAAAACGGGCAAAAACGCCCAACGTGCTAGATGGTCAAGGAAGGGATAGACACCACTGATTACCACTAAGGGCGACCGACTAGGGACAAAAACCGCGTCGCTTGAGAATCTTGCAAGCAAAGTGTAGAGGTGAAGTGCCCTAGAGTCAAACACTTACAGTGGTTTTTTGTCGTTAAATCGCTGAAATTGTGGTTTTCTCTACATTTTGGGTATGAAAGCAACAAAAAAAGTGATTTCTCTAAGAATTTCCTTCAATTTCAAAAAAAAACACTAGGTAACTATCCCTACACTTTCAGTATTGGCTGAACAACAGGGATATGTAATGAAAGTTATCGTTTTAGGTGCGGGCGTCATAGGTACAACGAGCGCGTATTACCTCGCGCGGGCAGGTGCCGAGGTCACTGTCATCGATCGCCAGGGCTGTGTCGCCAACGAAACCAGCTTTGCCAATGCAGGGCAAATCTCACCGGGCTACTCAACGCCGTGGGCCGCACCAGGCATCCCCTTTAAAGCTTTTAAATGGATGTTCACAAAACATGCCCCGTTAGCCATCAAACTCGACGGCAGCCTGTGGCAGCTACGCTGGATGGCGAATATGTTGCGCAATTGCACGGCGAGTCGCTACGAACTTAATAAAGAACGCATGATGCGTGTGGCTGAGTACAGCCGCCATTGCCTCGACACGTTGCGCGCAGACACAGGTATCCAATACGAGCAACGCTGCGGAGGCACCTTGCAACTGTTTCGCACTCAGGCCCAAATGGATGCAGTGCAGCGCGACATTAAAGTGTTAGAAGAATGTGGCGTGCCCTATGAACTGCTCGGTGCAGCGCAACTTACCGCGGTTGAGCCAGGTCTGCGTCAAGCTCAGGGCTTGCTTGCGGGGGGGCTGCGTTTACCCAACGACGAAACTGGCGACTGCCAACTTTTTACCACTCGTTTAGCCAAACTGGCTCAAGACATGGGCGTGCAATTTCAGTACAACACCCCAGTTGAACAATTGCTCGTTGAGGGCGGCCAAATCGCCGGCGTGCGCACTGAGCACGAAGTTCTAAAAGCCGATCGTTATGTCTTAGCGTTTGGCAGCTACACGCGTGATTTGCTCGCGCCGCTAAATATCGAGCTTCCCGTCTACCCCGTAAAAGGCTATTCGTTAACCGTGCCATTGCTTGATGAATCTCTGGCACCACAATCTACCGTGCTTGACGAAACCTACAAAGTTGCCGTCACACGCTTTGACAACAGAATTCGCGTGGGTGGCATGGCCGAGCTAAGTGGTTTTGATTTAAGTCTCAAACCACAACGACGGGCGACCCTTGAAAAAGTCGTCACTGAGTTGTTTCCCGGTGGCGACGTCAAAAATGCGACATTTTGGACAGGACTGCGGCCCATGACCCCGGATAGCACGCCGATTATTGGCGCTACACCCTTAGCCAATCTGTTTTTAAATACGGGTCATGGCACCCTAGGCTGGACGATGGCATGCGGCTCTGGCAAGCTGATTGCCGACTTGGTGACAGGCCAACGCCCCGAAATCAGTACCGACGGCTTGGCGATCAGTCGTTACCAAACAACGAATCAGCTGCCTTTGCAACGGCCCACTTCGGTGCCTGCTTAGATTTCAGAATATATTGGGGGATTCATGCGTGGGATAAGCGGCATCGAACTGTCGTTCAGCATCGCTTGCCCTTCAGATCTCTCTACATTTATCTCGTTTAACCGATGACTCGTCCCTCAAAAGCCCTCATTGACCTTGCTGCCCTTCGTTCAAACTACCTAACCGCCCGCAACCTGCATGGCGGCAGAGCATTAGCGGTCGTCAAAGCCAACGCCTACGGGCACGGCGCCGTGCCTTGCGCGCAAGCCCTAGCGGATATCGCAGACGGCTTTGCTGTTGCCTTTGCCGCCGAAGCCTTTGAGCTTCGCGAAGCTGGCATCACCAAGCCCATTCTGATCCTTGAAGGCTGCTTTGATCCCGACGAACTGCTTGCTGCGCACAAGGCTAACCTCTGGGTCGTCATTCACCAAGAGTCGCAGTTACGTGCGCTTGAAACGGCGCCTATAGATGCCCACAGCATCCGTGTGTGGCTGAAGGTAGATTCGGGCATGCATCGCGCCGGCTTTGCGCTAGGGGACGTTCAAGCCGCCTACCAACGCCTCGAAGCTTGCCCCTCGGTCGCCTCGATCACGCTCATGACACACTTTGCCCGCGCTGACGAGCCCGACAGCGATGCCACCGCCAAGCAAATCACTGCCTTCCACGAGTCCACCGCTGGTTTGCCTGGCGATCGCAGCTTGAGTAACTCGGGTGGCATTCTTGCCTGGCCGATCGCACGCGGCACTTGGGCCCGCCCAGGGATTTTGCTTTATGGTGCCGATCCGTTACCTCAAAGTGCTGAGCCGTTACAAACCCAGCCATACACACTCACCCCGGTCATGTCTTTAGTGAGCGAAGTGTTTGCCATCCGCACACTCGAACCCGGCGAAGCTTTAGGCTATGGTGGCACCTTTGTTGCTACGACCCCCGTACGTGTTGGCTTAGTCGCGATTGGTTATGCCGATGGATACCCCAGAGTCGCTCCAACCGGCACCCCAATCGCAGTGGGTGGCGTGCTGACCCGCACGATCGGCCGTGTCTCTATGGACATGCTGACCGTTGACCTCACCGGTTTGCCTCAGGCAAGCATTGGCAGCCCCGTCGAATGCTGGGGCAAGCAAATCGATATCAATCAAGTCGCCCAGCAAGCCGGCACTATTTCTTACGAACTACTGTGTAACGTCAAGCGTGTGCCCAGGGTTTATACAGACTGACCTGTTAGTGGGATAATGCGCCAAACTCACTAGACTTGATCATTTATGCCAACACTGCAACTTGCCACCTGGAACGTCAATTCGTTAAAAGTGCGCCTGCATCAAGTATTAGCTTGGCTTGAGGCCAACCCGGTCGACGCTTTATGCCTGCAAGAGCTCAAGCTCGATCACGATAAGTTTCCGCTTAAAGCCTTCACGGCCATTGGCTATCACGCGGGCTGGGCCGGTCAAAAGACCTATAACGGCGTCGCAGTGCTGTCACGCCAACCTGGCGTGGATATCACCCGCAATATTCCAGGCTTTGAAGACCACCAGCAACGCGTTTTGGCTACCACCCTGCCCTACGGCGACAGCACGATTCGCGTGATCTGTGCCTACTGTCCCAACGGGCAAGAGGTTGGCAGCGAAAAGTATCTATACAAGCTCGCTTGGTTCAAAGCCTTTGAGGCCTGGCTGATCAACGAAAAACAACAACACCCCAATATCGCGGTGCTTGGCGATTACAACATCGCACCCGTTGATGCTGATGTTCACAATCCCGACAAATGGGTTGGGCAGGTCTTGGTCTCAGAGCCCGAACGTGCAGCATTTCAATCTTTGCTGGCACTTGGATTTACCGATGCGTTTCGCTTGTTCGAGCAAGCACCCAAATCGTTCAGCTGGTGGGATTACCGCATGAATGGTTTTAAGCGTAATGCCGGCATGCGCATCGATCATGTGTTGCTGTCCGAGTCACTGGTGCCTAGCTGTACCGCCTGTGTCATCGATAAAGGGCCACGTGCTCTTGAGCAACCGTCCGATCACACGCCCGTAATCGCTACACTCACACTGGATTAGACGCACATGGCTAGGCTCAACAATCGTGCTTCAGTTAAGCCACCAGTCGAGCGCGCGCGCTCAGCCAAGCCAGCAGGCGTACACGCTCAACCAGTCGCCCGTCCGAGTGAAGTCGCAGCAGCGCACAATGCTCTGGCTCTGCCACTCGATCATCTCGTGATCAATACGCATTTTGAAATGAATGCGGCGCAAACAATTTTTGAGCAACTTGGCTTTACCTTAACGCCCCGCGGCCGCCATAGTCTGGGCTCGATCAATCACCTGATGGTGTTTGAGAACGACTACTTAGAGCTGATCGGCCTACCCAGCGACGGTGGCCCATTGCGTAAAGAGGTTTTAGAAAGCCCTGTGGGCATCGACGGGCTGGTCTTTCAAACCTCTGACGCAACACGCACGCATCAACTGTTGCAAGCAAACGGCTTAGCCGTGCAACCCGTGCAAGCGTTTTCACGCCCTGTTGAGCTTGGGGGCATTGTGTCTGAGGCGCGCTTTGAAACCGTGCGCTTTGAGCCGGGCCAGTTTAATGCCGGGCGTTTGTATTACTGTAAACATTTCACCCCTGAATTAGTTTGGCGCAAAGAGTGGCAAGCTCATCTGAATGGCGTGAATAAACTAGCTGGCTTAGTGATTGTTTGCGAGTCACCCCAGCAAGAAGCAAAGCAGTATGTGGCTGCCGCCGGTGGCGTTGCTGCCGCGGGTGCAAACGGCGAGTATCGTGTGCGCGGTGCACAGTACAGCTTGGTGTTCGTGACTGCCGCGCAGTATGCAGAATGCTTTGATGGTCTGACCTGCGTAGGCGGTAAGCGCCCAAGTTTTTTTGGTGCGATTGCACTTCAAACAGCATCGCTGAAGCCGCTGCGCCAAGCGCTCAAGCGCATGCAAAAAAATGGTTTACACACGCTCACGTGGCGCGAGCAATCCGGACGTATCGCTGTGCAAATCCCAGGATTTAATACCTTGCTTGAGTTTATTGACAAGGACATCGTTTGATTTTTTGCACTTAGCTGGCCTAAATTCAGAATTTGGAATGCCGAGTGCCGAACTTTAAGTTTTGAGTTTTGAGTTTTGATTTTTGAGTGCGCTAGTCGTTTTTATTCAACGCTTTTTATTATTTTCAGGATGTAGATCATGTTCAAAATTTGGGGCCGTATCACTTCTATCAATGTGCGTAAGGCCGTGTACGCAGCACAAGAACTTGGTCTTGACTTTGAACGCATCGACGCTGGCGGCGTCTTTGGCGTTGTCAAAACACCTGAATATATTGCGCTGAACCCAAACTCTGTCGTCCCCACCTTAGTTGAAGGTGACTTTGTGCTTTGGGAGTCAAATGTCATCGTACGCTACCTGTGCGCCAAGCATTCGCAAGGCAAACTCTACCCCACCGACCTGCAAGAACGTTTCAACGCCGAGCGTTGGATGGACTGGCAACAAACCACCTTTGGTCCCTCAGGCCGCGACGCGTTCTGGCAACTGATTCGTATTGCTGAGCCCGAGCGCGACATGAAAAAAGTCGAAGCCTCAATTGCCTCGACCGAAATCCTGCTTGATCGCCTCGAACAGCATCTCAGCAAAAATGTGTTTATCGCAGGTGCCAATATGACAATGGCTGACATCCCACTCACCTGTGAAGTGCACCGCTGGTATGGTCTGCCGATTCCGCACAAGCCACGTCCTTACATCGAAGCGTGGTACGCAAAAATGCTAGCACGACCCGGCGCAAAAAATGTACTGACCTTGCCGTTGTCGTGAAGGCATATAGCACCCAACGCACTGACGCAGTCTTACTTTAGACTATTCTGCGCCAAACGCTTGGGCGTCAAGCTAGCAAAATCTTGTGCATAGCCGCCGAGTTTCTTTTTTAGGTAAATTTTTTGCTCTGGCGTCAGACTATTCAAAACGTCTGCGGTCACTTGAGCCCAGTCTTGTCTAAGTTGCGGCTGTTGAGCGGCGAGCGTCGGTTCGCGATAGTTCTTTAGGCTATCTAAATACTCACGCAAGGCGGCTTCAGCCTGGGGGGCGTCTTTACCTCTTTGCTGCTCTAGCAGGTCTAACAAAGCCGTTTGTCTAAGCGTACGCTCGTTGCCCCAGCCTGCAAAGGTTTTTGACCGCCTGTCAGACAACTCAGTAATCAGTTTTTCTTGATTCTTGGTGAGCACACCCAGCCAGTCTTCATAGCGTTTAAGCGCCCGCTTGTACTGATTTTTACGGGTCGCTTCACTGGTAGGATTTTTGAGAAATTCATTGAAGTAATCTTTGTTCTCGCCTTCGAACTCTGCTTTGAGCCGTAATTGTTGCTTCGGGGTCAAAGTCACCAGCGTGCCGGCCAGTTGTGAAGCAGCGCGCCGCCCCAACTCTTCAAGAGATTGCTGAATCTGTTGTTGAATCGCCAACACCTCTGTTGCGGTAAACGGTGCCGTGTCTTCGACCCTTGCCTGCCAAGCCTCTAGGGTCCGGGTGTAATCAGGCAACACCGTCTCAGCATGCCACGCGATAAAGGTCGCAAGCTCTTGATCAAGCGCCACCTTTTGCGAGTCATCTAAACTGAAATAGCTATTCAGACGATACGCTAGGTAATTGGGGGCATAGTTGTAAGCGACCTGCAGCGAACTGCAGCCAGACAACACAAGCACGACACAGAGCGCTTGAAAAGCTCTGAGTAGACGCGTTTCTAATAAAACCCGTTTTAGCCTAAATAAACCTTGCATAAGTCAGTGCCGGATCAAAAAAGAAAGAAAAATCAAATAAGCGTCATTCACGACAAAAAAAGCTCAGCAATAACAAGACACGCTTACCGATTTGTTCAATTTTGCCATACTCACATGACCAAACAAAGCAACCCCACCCCGCTGGCACACTTTTAGCACCAAACAACGCCCTTTTCCAAGCGCTTGACACACTTTCAGCGGCCAACGAAGCCCTCTCTCACACGTTTGGTAAGCTTTCGCCAGCCAACGAAGCCCTCACCCATCTGCTCTGCTCAAGTCTTGGCCGAGTCGCTTATAGGGCCATTACTTGTCTTCCATGCGCCAGACGCCATCCCAAACGCCTTCAGGCGGGTGCTGTTGCAGCAGAAGACAGCGCTCAATGTAAATCTGCGAGAGCTTGTCCTCAGGATTAAAGCCAAGCGCTTGTTCAAAGGCCTTAATCGACAGGTCAAACTCACCGCGCCGATATTTAGCAATACCGTCCCTAAAATGACTCACCACATCCATTAAATTAGGAAACGTCTGCTCGGTGTGATAATCGAGCACTTCAAACACCGCAACAGGTTGCGTTTTACCCTTCACAACAACCAAATCCACCTCGCGCATGCGATAGGTACCGCGCAACTTCTTTTGCGTGAACTCACTGATCAAAATCTTGGCAGCGTACTGTTTACAAGCCGACTCAAGACGTGCGGCTAAGTTCACCCCGTCACCGATGATGGTGTAATCCATCCGCTTCTTGGCGCCGATATTGCCCGACACCACGACATCTGTGTTCAAGCCGATACCAATATTGATTGGTTTCTTGCCTTCGCTCAAACGGATGACATTCCAATCGGCCAAGCGGGTGATCATCGAGATCGACGTGCGTACGGCGCGATCTTCATCATCGCTATGCGCCACCGGAATCCCAAAAGCTGCCATGACGGCATCACCGATAAACTTATCAAGCATGCCGTCTTCTTGGCGCAAACAGTCGACCATGATTTCAAAATACTCGTTGAGCATGCTGACCGTAGCTTGTGGGCCAAGCTCTTCGGTGATGGTCGTAAAGCCTCTGATATCCGAAAACAAAACAGTGGCTGGCACGCTCACCCCACCCATTGAATCCGCACCGCTTGCAAGCAACTGATCAGCAATCGAAGCATCCATGTAACGCGACATGGTCGATTTCATACGCTTTTCACTTGAAATATCTTCAAGCATCACCATCGAACCCAAGCGCTTATGATCAGCGCCCGTCAACGGCACAATCGTCAGGTTGACGGACAGCGTCTGCTCGGCAACTTCAATCTCTGCATCCACGGTGATATCAGCCTCACCAGTGTGCATCACACGTTTCACTTTTTCGACCACCCAGGCATTGGTGTCATAAAAAATTTGAGCAAAAGGCTTTTGTACGATTTCAGCTGGCGTGGTTTGTAAGATACGCAAGCCAGCAGCATTACACGTGACAATTTGCTCGGTCTCATCAAGGGTCAGCACACCACTAGACATGGATTCAAGCATGCTCTCGTTGTAATTTTTCATACTCTGCACATCAGCAAACAATTTTGCATTCTGCAAAGCAATCGAAATCTCTGAGCTAAACGCCTTTAGGCGTGACTCATCTTCGGCATTAAACGGACCACCATGCTTATTGAGCACTTGTGTCACACCGATCACTTTGCCTTCTTTATTCGTGATGGGTACGCAGAGTAGTGAGCGCGTGAAGTAGCCCGTCTTTTTATCAAAGGCGGGATTAAAGCGCAGATCGGCATACGCGTGAGGGATATTGATCACCTTACCGCTCGTAAACACAGCACCGGCAATACCAAGATGATTGGGCAAACGGATTTGTAAGGAATCTAAGCCCTGCCCCACCTCTGACCAAAGCTGGCCAGTCTTCTCATCATTCAAAAACAAGGTTGAGCGATCAGCGTTTAACATTCGGGTGATCTCACTCATCACCTTTTTTAACAGTGAGCTGATATTGATATCAGACGTTACTTCAGAGATGACGTTTAAGAATTCAATTTCTTTGGCACGTATCGCCTGCATACTTTCAATGAATTGCGCATTTTGCAACGCTAGCGAGGCTTGCGTTGTCATTTTTTCAAGCAAACTCAGATCAACTTTTGTGAAGCGCCCTTTTTGCTTATTCAACAACTGCGCCACACCAATGACGTTACCGTTGCCAGCACGAATCGGCACACACAAAATACTACGCGTGACGAACCCCGTTTGCTCATCAATGGTTTGATTAAAACGTGGGTCGTCGTAGGGATCAAGAATTATTAGGCTTTCTTGCGCGGTAAATACACTGCCAGCAATACCGCTGCTATTCAAGATACGAATTTCGTGACGCAAATGGCCTTGAGCCACTCTTGAATACAACTCATTGGTGGTTGGATCATTCAAGAAGATGGTGCCACGCTCGGCATTCAACTCGCGAGTCGCAATCTCAACAAAGGCGTTTAATACGTCGTCAAGGTTGCCAAAGGCCGACATCTGATTCGAAAGCTTAAGTAAGAAATCAGATAAGTGCAGACGCTGCTCAAGCTTCGTGAGCGAAGTTGAACTCTTAGTGTTGAGTGCTGATGTTTTCATGTTTTCTCTGTCGCGCACGCGCGGTTATCGCGTTAAAGACTTTCCACGCTTTGAATTTGCGTAAAAAAATAAAGAATAGTGTCGAACCAAATGCGTTACTGTGAGCGTTGAGCAATTTTAAAAACTCAGTACGTTACTTTGAGCGTTGAGCAATTTCAAACTGGGCTCGCAAAGCTGCTGCGATTTCTTTTAGTTGTGTAATTTCGTTATGCGTACGTAAGACAACCGCTTGGACAGCAGCCTCTTTGTCTCGTCGCATGAGTTCCATCTGGTCGCGCAATTCAACGACCGCGGCCTTTAAGCTCGCTATTTCTTGGCTAGCGGCTAGCACAGCGGCTTGCACGGCCTGTTCTCTTTGCCGCCCCGTCTGCTCAAGCGTTTCGCGCAAAGCGATTGCTGTATTTTTAAGCTGTGCGATTTCAGAGTCAGTAACAAGTAGCGCCTGAGCCACCCGCCTGGCACTCACCGACTGCTCTTGTTCTAGCGCGTCTCGCAGGGCACCAATCGTTGCCTTCAGATCGCGCACTTCGGCTTCGTAGTCTAGGATGGTCTCTCTCGAGGCCGTCGCACTTTGGGCACTGCTCATAGTTTGAATCACAATACCTTGGCGGTTTAATAGTCTGAGCCTCAGAAACGATATTTGAATCCGACTGCGCTGTTTAAGAATTGTCGCCAACCGTTACCTGGGTGACGAAGATCTGGCGAAGGTGACATATCGCCAAATACAAGACTGACGGCATCCCAGCAAAAATTATCTCTTAAAAGTTACCCACTCTTGCGCTTAAGTGCCGCAAATACAAACCACCGAGCAAAGCTTTGCACTAAATAGCGTCTCTTTGCGTGCCTTGCATAGAGGCCCTTTCAGCGATCTAACGAAATCAATGTTTATCCATTTTGTGTTGCCGAGTGCGCAAAAAAAAGACCGCCTAGGCGGTCTTTTTTTACTAGCAGGCAGAGATTAATCCCCGTATACCTTACCAAACAATACCCAGGCTTTACCGTCAAAGCGTGCTAACTGCATACGCTCAATCGGGTAAAAGTCTGTTGCGCTTGTTTGAATATTGATCCCTGGCAAAAGCAATGGCAGCTTCAAATCGTTGATGCTAGCAGCTTGCTTCATGATGTTTTCACGCGTCAGGTTGTTACCTGCTTGCTTGACGACATG
>JBIIWK010000003.1:0-30157 GCA_044338955.1 Burkholderiaceae bacterium | reverse complement strand
CAAGCCACTCGGTGACGTCAAGCAATTTTTTTGTGTACGTTCTAAGATCTCGTCATACTCATCACATTCTTTTTGGATTTGTGCAGACAGGCTATAAAAACGCTGCGGGCTGCCATCTGCGCGGGCCAGTAGCAAATCCCCTAAGGCACGTGCAATGCGACCGTTTCCGTCGTCAAAAGGATGCACCGTGACAAACCACAGATGTGTCAGCCCCGCTTTGAGCAACGAAGGTTCGTGAGATGACTGGTTGAGCCAAGTCAAAAAGACCTCGAGTTCGGCGTTGAGTCGGTTAGCCGGCGGGGCTTCAAAATGAATCTTTTGTCGGCCTATTGGGCCAGAGACGACCTGCATGGGGCCATTTTGATCATCACGCCACTGGCCGACATTGATAATTGCCAAGCCCGACTGACCTGCTGGGAAAAGTGCTGCGTGCCAAGCGAACAAACGTGCTTGGGTCACTGGCAGATGCGCGTTGCCTGTTGCATCGAGTATTAACTCGACAACGCCGTCAACGTGGCGATCTGCTGGTAACAGGGCGCCAATGTCGATGCCGAGGTGCCGCGCGATTGAAGAGCGCACCGAGTCAGCATTCAGGTGCTCGCCTTCGATTTCACTGGTTTTTAGGACATCTTCGGTAAGTGTTAACAGGCTTGCTTGCTCGCGTAAGGCAAGGCCCACGCCACTAAGTCGCCCAAGCAGTCGACCTTGGGCTTGACTCACGTCAGACAACCGTTGCGCCAGCGCGGTGAGGTCGTAGCGCCAGTTAGGCCAGTCGGGGGCTTGCCAAATGTAGGTGTAATCTCCGCTATTCATGCGGAGACTATGAGTCTTATTCACCGCATGTGCAAGTTATTCGGTGCAGATTGTGCGGTGAATAGGGTGTGTGTCATTGACGGCTTAGGCCCTGCGTCGGTAGGGGGGAGTGAGTTGAAGTGCTCAAGTTACGGCTCAATGAGGGACATACCGCGTGACATAAAATACGCCAGTCATCGCCATGCTAACGACTGCTGTGGCCCAGGTAATCATTAGCCAGGTATTTGAGCGAAGGTCTCGCTGAAGATTGACCTCAAGATTTTTGAGATCTTCTTTGGTGGCGAGAGTGGGGAGGATCGTGTCTAAGCGAGTTTCTAAAGCGGTCATTCTTGATTCCATGGTGTGGCCTAAAAAGTCGAAAGCGGCTCGTATCTTAAACGGGGTGCTGTCGTGTTGAAGACGGTAATGGATAAGTTGGTCCACGCGCAATACCCCCATTACACTTGGTTACAAGGATGCATAGGAGGGTTGGTTTTCTTGCGGACGACTTTGAACTCTGCAACGCGCGTTAGCGAGGGGCTGCGTTCGAAAGGGAGGCAATAGTTTTAAGTATATTTTTGAGGAGCTAAGCATAAAAAAGCGCCTCAAGAGAGACGCATATTTATTTTTTTACTTGGCGGAGCGGACGGGACTCGAACCCGCGACCCCCGGCGTGACAGGCCGGTATTCTAACCAACTGAACTACCGCTCCGCAGCGATAAACTACCAAAAAACTGGCGTCCCCAAGGGGATTCGAACCCCTGTACTCACCGTGAAAGGGTGATGTCCTAGGCCTCTAGACGATGGGGACTAGATTTACTACTTTCTTCGCGTTGACTGGTGGAGGTAAGCGGGATCGAACCGCTGACCTCTTGCATGCCATGCAAGCGCTCTCCCAGCTGAGCTATACCCCCAAAAAACTAAAGTCAGAACACTTAACAGCTTAAATAACCAGCTGTTTAACTGATCTGACTTCGATCTTGGCACTGAGAAAAAAGCACACAGTGTGTCTACAGCGAAGAAGCGAGATTATGCCTAATTTTTTGCTTCTGTGCAAGTCGGGTTGCCGGCATGTTGGTGCAACGTGAGAATGTCCGGTATCTGCTAAGTAGGAATGTCCGGTTCAATGGAGTTTTGCAGACCATGTGAACGGACGGGGACGATGATCACGATGAGCACACGGGAAGAAGGTCGTATAGGGGTGCTGGAGCAGGTGCTGCTCGGCAAGCTAAGTCAATCGCTCAATCGCCTACTTCAGCGCGAAACGGCGAATGCAGGCCTTCCATGTAGCGTTCAATGCCTGTGCGCTCTTGCTCTAAGAAGCGTTCGACGGCGTCGGCGAAGGCTGGGTGTGCCAACCAGTGGGCCGACTGGGTTTGCACGGGTTCAAAGCCGCGGGCGAGTTTGTGCTCGCCCTGTGCGCCACCCTCGATCACCGCGATATTGTTTTTAAGCGCCCATTCAAGCGGCGTGTAGTACGCCAACTCAAAGTGCAAGCAATCAACGTGCCTCAGGGCGCCCCAATAGCGCCCGTACAGCCTGCGTTGGCCGTTGGTGGTGTCTAGCCATAGCAACGAGGCCGCGATGGCTTGTTCGTCTTGGTAGGCCAGCGCAAGTACGCAGTGTTCAGAGAGCGTGGCACCCACCGCTTCAAAGAAAGCGGGCGTTAGATAGGGTGGGTTGCCGCGCTGATGGTAGGTGTTGGCGTAGCAGCGATAAAAAATATCCCAGTGTTCAGGGGTCAGTTCAGCGCCGGTGAAAACTTGGGTTGTGACGCCTGCGTCTTTAACTTTGCGCCGCTCGGCACGGATTTTTTTTCGTTTCGGTTGGGTGAGCGATGCGAGGAAGGTTTCAAAGTCTGACCACCCGCGGTTAAACCAGTGAAACTGCGTGTGCTTGCGTGGCATGCAGCCCGCCGCACAGAGCGCGGCCGTATCAGCCTCGTTGGTGTAGAGCACGTGCAGGGATGACAGCTTGCTTTCTGTGGCCCATTGCAGAAGCGCCTGAGCCGCAGCTGGGCGATGCGCATCGCTGGTGAGCAGGCGCGCGCCCGGCACTGGGGTAAAGGGCACGGCCGCGAGCCATTTTGGGTAGTACTGCAGCCCATGGCGCTGATACGCATCTGCCCAAGCCCAGTCAAACACGAACTCACCGTATGAATGCCCTTTGGCATACAAGGGCACCGCAGCCACTAGCGTGGCTATTGTGGGGTCAACGGAAGGGGCACCGTGGGTATCCCACAATAGTAAGTGCTGGGGCTTCCAACCGGTGTCGGCTGCAACGCTGCCAGACGATTCGAATGCTTTTAAAAAGGCATGTTGACACAACACCGATCCGCCACTTTGGGCGACCAACGCGTTCCAACTCGTTGCGTCGATCTCATCGATATGATCAATGATTTGCAGATGTAGCGGCTGTGGTGACGTCATTGTTTGGGTTGCTTGTGTCGACGGTAAAAGGCAATGAGCAAAATCAATCCCGTCAATAACAAAATAGGTAAGTTGCCCGCTGAACTATACGGCGTGAGCCCCCGTTGGCCTTGCACACTGATATCTAAAACGGCAGCGCGATGAGGCGGCAAACTCGCGAGCGTGCGGCCTTGCGGGTCGATGACACCGGTCATGCCGGTGTTGGTGGCGCGCAGCATCGGGCGCGAGGTTTCAAGTGCGCGCATGCGCGCCATCTGCCAGTGCTGCCTTAAGGCCCACGAATCACCGAACCAACCTAAATTGCTAAAGTTCGCCAAGATCGATGCGCCCGCAAACGGTGCGCTGGGTGGTGCGGATGCCAAAGTGCCTGACAGAAGCGCAGGCAGAAGCTCTTCTCCAAATACATCTTCGTAGCAAATATTGGGAGCGATGTGTTGGTCACCCACAGCAAAGGGTCGCTGTTGCGTTGATCCGCGGTTGAAATCCCCCATCGGGATGCGTAATAGATCGACAAACCAACGAAATCCCCAAGGGACAAATTCGCCGAACGGCACCAGGTGCTGCTTGTCGTAACGTTGAGTGGTGTGACCGCTTGTCAGCGCCTCAAGTGGCGTTGTGCGATCGATGCCAATCACGCTGTTGGTGTACGTGCCAGTGGTGCGATCAAACAGCGCTGCGCCCATCATGAGGGTGCTATTTTGTTCTGTGGCTAAGGCGCGCCAAGCGTTCCAGACGGCTGGGCTCAATTGGTGTTGAAAAACCGCCAAGGCAGTTTCAGGCAATAAAACGACTTGAGGTGAAGGCGCGCCGGGTTGGGTAGGTGTGGCCGCCAGCCTAAGATGTATTGCGATAGTTTGTTGGATATGATTTGGCGTAAATTTGATATCTTGCTCGACATTGCCTTGTACGAGTCGCACCGCAAGCGGTTGTCCACTGTCAGTTGTCCATCCGTACTGTTTGAGGCCCCAACCTGCGCTTGCAACGATAAGGGCAATCAGGCCGACCAAAGCGTTTTTGGGTTGGTGTGTGCGGGCGTGCTGTGCCGCACTGACGAGCGCGGCCAATGCTGCCGCGGAAAATGCCGCAACAAACGTGACCCCATAGACGCCCAGCACGGGGGCCCAGCCGGCAAACCAGCTATCGACGTGGGCATAACCGCTGTTCAGCCACGGAAATCCCGTAAAGAGCGTGCCGCGTAGCCACTCGCCTAGTGTCCAGGCCGCCGCCCACTGCGCCGCTGCAGTGATCAGTGTGACGGGTGTTTGCGCGACACCTCCCTGCATGTAGGGAGTGAGGGTACGCGCCAGCCAAGCGGCAAGCGAAGCGAACAAAGCTAAGAAGGCACTCAGCGCCGCCAGCGCGAGCCATGCCAGGGGCAGTGGCATCAACCCATAGGTGTGCATGCTGATGGTCAGCCAATACACCCCAACAACAAAATGCGCTAACGCAAACAACCCAGCGCGCCGAGCCGCCTTCAGCGCATTGGGCGCACGCCAGACGCAATGCGCCAGCCAGGCCATCGTGGCTAACTCAAGAGGGCTCAATACCCATGCGGGGAGGGGGTCTGGCGCAAAACTTAAGGCGTGCGCGGCACCTGCAAGCAGCAAGCCAAGTGTCAAGCGCCATGTCAACCACCACGCCGCCACGCTTTAATCGGCCTTAGACGCAGGTGTGCTGTCGTTGAGCAGACGCCGCTTGACGCGTAACCACAGCGCGCGCCTTGCATCGGCGCGCATCACCTCGATGCGTAAATCTGCATGCACGCAAAAATCACCGCGATGCGGGATTCGACCTAAGGCATGTGCTAACCAGCCTCCAACAGTATCGTAATCACCGTCGGGCAAGTTGGTGTTCAGCGTGGTGTTAAAAGTTTCGATTTCAGTTGTCGCCAAGACACGCCAAGCTTGCGCACCATCTGAAAAAATCGTTTGTTCGCCGGCGACGTCGTACTCGTCTTCGATTTCTCCAACGATTTGCTCAAGCACGTCTTCAAGTGTCACTAAGCCTGTAATGCCGCCGTGCTCGTCGATGACAACGGCAATATGGTTGCGATTACTGCGAAACTCTTGCAACAACACGTTCAGCCGCTTGGTTTCGGGGATAAAGACCGCCGGGCGCACTAAATCACGCAAGGTGAGCGTTGGGTCAACCATGTAGCGCAGTAAATCTTTGGTCATCACCACGCCGATGATGTTGTCGCGCGATTCTTCGAACACCGGAAAACGTGAGTGCGCGGTTTCGATGATGTCGGGTAGCAGGTCAGCGATCGACTCGCTGACGTCGAGTAAATCCATGCGTGCACGCGGCACCATGATATCCACCACTGTTTGCTCAGACACGGCGAGCGCACCCTTGAGCATCGAGTATGAGTCAGAGTCGATCAGGTTGCGTGCGCGTGCGGCGTCAAGCACAGCCATGATGCCTTCCCGGTCTTCGGGCTCGCGTCGCACCAGCGACAGCAGGCGATCAATTAAGCGGGGTCGTGCGGCTTTGGCTGAGTCATTTGAAATCTCAGCAGCAGGATAAGGATCTGACATTGTCCAAAGACAGAGTGATGGGACGTCTAGGATAACCTGAAAGCGCTGTCATACACGCACTACTTTGGCGCGACTTAACAGATCAAGGGAGAAGATAGGGGTCGTGAATCCCTATTTGCGCCAAAATCTTGGTTTCTAAGGATTCCATATGCTTGGCTTCACGAGCTTTGAGGTGATCGTAGCCAAGTGCGTGCAAGGTGCCATGTAGTGTCAGATGCGCGGCATGCGCTAAAAATTTTTTATGCTGCTCTTTGGCTTCGCGCTGCAAGACGGGCACGCAGATGACGATGTCGCCACTGACATTGCCATCAGGCTGCTCGCCATACGCGAAGGTCAATACGTTGGTGGCGTAATCTTTTTTGCGATAAGCGAGGTTGAGGCTTTGCGCTTCGGGCAGACCTACCAAACGAATACTTAAGTGAGCGCCCGTAAAGGATTTCTTTTGATCGTCGTGCGCAGCGTAAAGCGCGCGTTGTACCCAAGCGCGTAAGCGCCAGCGCGGCAAACGTGGCTCTGCCTTGGCATAGTGCACCGATAAAGATAACTCAGGCTTTTGTTTGCTCGTCTTGTTCATAGGCATCAACGATTCTGGCAACAAGGGGATGCCTGACGACATCACGACTCGTGAAGTGCGTGACGGCGATCCCCTTTACGTCTTTGAGTACCTTGACAGCGTGGGCGAGACCGCTTTTCTGCCCTTTGGGAAGATCAACCTGCGAAGGATCGCCGGTAATCACGGCCTTGCTGCCAAAGCCAATACGCGTCAGAAACATTTTCATTTGCTCGGGCGTGGTGTTTTGCGCTTCGTCCAAAATCACAAAGGCGTGATTGAGCGTGCGACCGCGCATGTAGGCGAGCGGCGCGATTTCGATTGTTTGTTTTTCAAACAGGCGTTGTACACGCTCGGCACCCATCAGGTCGTACAAGGCGTCGTACAGAGGTCGCAGGTAGGGGTCAACTTTTTGCGCCAGATCGCCGGGCAAGAAACCTAAGCGTTCGCCCGCTTCAACAGCTGGCCGGGTAAGAATAAGGCGCTGCACGGTTTCGCGCTCAAGGGCGTCGACTGCGCACGCCACGGCCAGCCAAGTTTTGCCGGTGCCCGCGGGGCCCACACCAAAGGTGATGTCGTGCTTCAGGATGTTGTTGAGGTAATCGCGCTGGCGCGGTGTGCGCGGCCGTAAATCACTACGACGCGTGCGCAAGGCAATCGTGCCGCTTTCGTCATCAAGCGGTGGAAACTCGCTCGGATCAAACTCTTGTTTAGCGGTGTTGGGTAAACGACCTACGCCAATTTCAACCAGGCCTAATTGGATATCATCTACCGAGATCTGGTGCTTGGCGGCACGTTGATGTAGAGCAAACAGCATTGTGCTGGCGGCCTCGGCATGTGTACCATACATGGTGATTTTATTGGCCTGACGCTTTAACTCAAGGTCTAAGCCATCAGCAAGTTGGCGCAAGTTTTCGTCAAGCGGTCCACACAAATTCGCAAGCTGTTGGTTGCTGCCTTCGAGGTTGAGTTTGACGGGGTGAGGGCGTGCGCGCGAAGACGTTTTTACCGTGGCGCGCGTCATTCCGAAGCACCGTTGCTCGGTTGCTGATTGGCAATGGTCTCGTTAGGACGTTGTGATAATTGGTCGTGATTTTGTTGTTGCGTGAGCGGATTGTCGAGCTCACCTTTTAGATCGGACCCGCTCGTCACAACACGACCTCTGAAAGTATTGGTCATGGCGTCAGTGATCACAACATCAATCATTTGCCCGATCAGGCGCGGATGCCCGGCAAAATTCACGATGCGATTATTGTCAGTGCGGGCGCTGAGCTCGTTGGTATCACGGGCTGAAGTGCCTTCAACCAATACGCGTTGGGTTGAGCCCACCATACTGCGGGCAATGGCATGGGCTTGCTCGTTAATCTTAGCTTGGAGACGTTGCAGGCGTTGTAACTTGACTACCTGGGGTGTGTCATCGACCAGGTCGGATGCGGGCGTGCCCGGGCGGCGCGAGTAGACAAATGAAAACGAAGTGTCAAAGCCAACTTCGTCGATGAGCTTCATGGTTTTTTCAAAGTCTTCTTCGGTTTCGCCCGGAAAGCCGACAATAAAGTCAGACGACAGGGTCAAGCCGGGGCGTGCAGCACGTAATTTTCTAACCACTGATTTGAACTCAATCGCGGTGTAGCCACGCTTCATGGCGGCTAACACACGATCACTGCCCGCTTGCACTGGCAGGTGCAAAAACGATACCAGCTTAGGCAGCCTCGCATAGACTTCGGTCATGCGGGTGGTCATTTCTTTTGGATGTGAGGTGGTGTAGCGAATACGCTCGATTCCGGGGATCTCGTGCACGTATTCAAGCAGTGTGGCAAAGTCGGCAATCTCTGCGGAGTGGGTGTGATCCAAATCATCAAGCGTTTTATTGCCGCCGGCACTGCCAGTGTGTCCGCCCATTTTGCCGCGATACGCGTTGACGTTTTGACCAAGTAGGGTCACTTCTTTGACGCCTTGATCAGCGAGGTCGGCGACCTCAGTTAAGACGTCTTCAAAGGGGCGCGAGATTTCTTCGCCGCGGGTGTAGGGCACCACACAGAAGCTGCAATATTTGCTGCAGCCTTCCATGATAGAGACAAAGGCTGAGGCGCCTTCGATGCGAGGGGGCGGCATGGCGTCAAATTTTTCGATTTCAGGAAAACTGATATCGACTTGCGAGCGGCCTTCGGATTTGCGTCGGGCAATGAGCTCGGGCAAGCGGTGCAAGGTTTGCGGGCCAAAGACGATGTCCACATAAGGCGCGCGATCGACAATGGCCGAGCCTTCTTGGCTGGCGACACAGCCGCCCACGCCAATGACCAGGTTTGGATTCAGCGCTTTGAGGTGCTTGATCCGGCCAAGATCTGAAAAGACTTTTTCTTGAGCCTTTTCACGCACCGAGCAGGTGTTAAACAAAATAATGTCGGCGTCATCGGCGGTTTTTGTGAGAACCGCGCCATGCTCTTGCCCAAGCACATCGAGCATTTTGGCAGAGTCGTATTCATTCATCTGGCAACCAAAGGTGCGGATGAAGACTTTTTTGGGAACTGAGGCCGAGTCAGGTACTGCTGAAGTATCAGGATTTTGCATGAGGGCGCCGGGGCGGGTGTTGATCCCGTGGGCTAAAAGGATAAAACGCTAGTGTAACGCCGATGTAAGCGGCGGCAAACACGTCTGATTGCTCAGTGGCTTTATTGCCTATCGCAACGCCTCGAACCTATCCCTGGAGTGTTGGAAAGACGTCAAAGTGCTGGTGTGGGCATGCGACTTATTCTTCGTAAACTTCGTCGACTTGCTCGGCTTTTTTGACCGGTTTAATCAGGTCTTCGCGTTTGACGCCCAGCCACATCGCAATGGCAGCAGCTACGAATACCGATGAATAAATACCAAACCAGATGCCGATAGTCAGTGCGAGGGCAAAGTAGTGCAGGGTTGGGCCACCAAACAGCAGCATGGCCATCACCATCATTTGCGTGCTGCCGTGGGTGATGATGGTGCGTGAAATCGTTTGTGTAATCGCGCCATCGATGACTTCGGCCACCGACATATTGCGTTCTTTGCGAAAGTTTTCACGGATTCGGTCCATGATCACGACCGATTCGTTCACCGAGTACCCCAACACTGCTAACACGCCGGCCAGTACCGAGAGTGAAAATTCCCAGCCAAAAAAGGCGAAAAACCCCAAAATAATGACGACGTCGTGTAAGTTGGCTAAGACCCCGGCCACAGCGAATTTCCATTCAAAGCGAATGGCTAGATACAGGACAATACCAATAATCACAAATAGCAAAGCAAGTAAGCCATTTTCAACGAGCTCACGCCCGACTTGAGGCCCGACGAACTCAACGCGACGCAACTCGACGGTTGCATCTGCAGCCTTGAGTGCTTTCATTACGGTTTCGCTTTGGGTTGCCGAGCTTTGTCCCGGGGCAAGGGGTAAGCGGATCATCAGGTCGCGCGAGGTACCAAAGTTTTGTACTTGAAAGTCGGTGTAGCCCAGCCCGGATACAACCGTACGCACCTGCTCAATTGGCGCAGCTTGCGTGTAGTTGACCTCCATTACGGTGCCGCCGGTGAATTCGATCGACAAGTGAAAGCCGCGCGTCACGATAAAGAACACCGCAAGAATGAACGTGATGAAACTGATCGCGTTCAAGACCAATGCGTGGCGCATAAAGGGGATAGTGCGACCGATTTTAAATAATTCCATGATCTTTTAGGTACTAAGCAATTGCCGGAGGCGTGGTAACGCCCCGAGCGTGAAGTGCATTGGTGAGTTCAGTCTTTGGGCTTCCAGATCGTACCGATCGAAATAGATTGCAGTTTCTTTTGGCGTCCGTACCAAAGATTTGCCAAGGCGCGCACGCCCACCACCGAGGTAAACATCGAAGTCAAGATCCCTAGGCAATGCACCACAGCAAAACCGCGCACCGGACCAGAGCCAAACACTAACAGTGCAACACCCACGATCAGCGTGGTGAGGTTTGAGTCAAGAATCGTGCTCCAGGCGCGATCAAAGCCCAAGGCGATAGCCTGCTGAGGCGCTTCGCCATTGCGCAGCTCTTCGCGAATGCGCTCATTAATCAGCACGTTGGCGTCAATCGCCATCCCCAAGGTCAGGGCGATTGCTGCGATGCCCGGCAAA
This sequence comes from Burkholderiaceae bacterium, assembly GCA_044338955.1. GTDB lineage: Bacteria > Pseudomonadota > Gammaproteobacteria > Burkholderiales > Burkholderiaceae_B > Zwartia. The sequence goes on along the minus strand of JBIIWK010000003.1, from coordinate 19,726 downwards.
GTGAGCGTGGCTTGCAGCATGGATAAGAGCGCCAGCAGCATTAACACGTTTAACGCAAGGCCAACCGTTGAAAACACTCCAAACAGGTGGTAGTAGATCAGCATAAAAATGGCGATCGCTACAAAACCATAGAGCGTTGAATTAAAGCCCTTAGAGATATTTTCGGCACCCAAACTTGGGCCGATCGTGCGCTCTTCGATGATTTCCATGGGGGCGGCGAGCGAGCCCGCGCGCAGCAGCAAGGCAGTATCGGCAGCCTCTTCGGCAGACATACTGCCCGAGATTTGTACCTGGCCGCCCGGGATTTCGCCGCGGATGACTGGTGCGGTTACGATCTCGCCACGGCCTTTTTCAAACAGCAAAATCGCCATGCGTTTGCCGACGTTGTCGCGTGTGATGTCGCGAAAAATACGCGCGCCCTTTGAGTCGAGCGTGAGATGCACGGCCGCCTGTTGCGACTGATTATCTCGCCCGGCTTGAGCGTCTTGTAAGTTTTCGCCGGTCAAAATCACTTGTCGACGTAACAAGAGGGGGCGGCCATCGCGATCTTGGTAACGCTCAAGACCAAAGGGCACGGTACCCGCAGCCAAGGCACTTTGCGCGGCGGGTGAATCGTCAACCATTCTAATTTCTAGCGTTGCGGTTCGGCCCAAGATGTCTTTGGCCTTAGCCACGTCTTGCACACCCGGCAACTGCACCACAATGCGATCGGCACCTTGTTGCTGAATCAAGGGTTCGGCCACGCCGAGTTCGTTGATACGGTTGTGCAGGGTGGTGATGTTTTGCTTGAGTGCGTTGGCCTGCACGGCAGTGATGGCCGTTTGGCTAAGTGTGGCGACGATTTGTAGCCGAGTGCCCTCTGTGCGTTCAACCATTTGTAGGTCAGGGTTGCGCGTACGTAGGCTGCTGATGGCCCGATCGCGGTTGGTAGCATTTGAAAACGACAGCACGACTGACATAGCGCTGCGATCAATACCGGTATTTTCAATTTTTTGATCACGCAAGGCTGCACGTAAGTCGGTGACAAGCGAGTCGTAGCGCGCAGTGAGGGCGCCTTGCATATCGACTTGCAGCAAAAAGTGAACGCCGCCACGCAGGTCGAGCCCTAAATACATAGGGTGTGCACCGATGGCACTTAACCAACTCGGCGAGGCCGGCAGCAGGTTTAATGCCACCGTATACGTAGGCTCGGCAGCATTGGGATTGAGTGCTTTTTCGATTGTGTCGCGCGCCAGAATTTGCTGGTCTGTATTAGCGAAACGTACACGAACCGTGCCAACTGGGCCATTTTGTTCAAAGGCAGCGCCGGTACTGGCCACGCCGGCTTTTTTCAAGATGTCTTGGGCGCGATCAAGCATGCCCGCATCAAGTTTGAGCGTGGATTTTGCGCTTGAAATTTGTACGGCAGGGGATTCGCCGTATAAGTTAGGCAGGGTATAGAGCAGGCCGATCACAACCGCGACCAGCACCGTCAGGTATTTCCAAATAGGGTAGCGGTTCATTGCCGACGGGGATCAGTAAGAGTTTGACCCCGGCGCAACATGCGACGGGGTATTCAATCAAAGCCTTACAGCGCTTTGATCGTACCTTTTGGCAAAACAGTGGCTACAGAGGCTTTTTGCATCACAACCTCGATGGGCGTTGTGCCATGCTCGGAGATTTCGATGGTGACATAGCTGTCGCTGACTTTGCTGACCTTGCCAAGCAAGCCGCCAGCGCAAATGACTTCGTCGCCTTTTGCCAAGGCAGCCAAAAGCGCTTTATGCTCTTTTTGGCGTTTCATTTGTGGGCGGATCATCAAAAAGTAAAGCACTACAAACATTAAAACAATGGGGGCCATGCCCATTAACGAACTGGCGGTATCGCCGGCTTGGGCCAGCACGATGCTGGAAATTGCTTGAGCAGACATTAAGGTCTCCTTTGGGTAAATGTGAATCGCTGGCTATTGTACCGACTTGGTGGCGCGATCTCTTGCAAACTGGGCTTGCCAAGCCTGAAAGGTGCCATTCTCTATGGCTTGGCGCATTTCAGCCATGATTGTCAGGTAAAAATGAAGGTTATGGACGGTATTTAGTCGCGAACCAGTGATTTCGTTTGATTTTTGTAGATGATGCAGGTATGAAAGCGAAAAATTCTTGCAGGTGTGGCAGCTGCAACTCGGGTCAAGTGGCAAGATATTTTCGCGGTATTGGGCGTTGCGGATCTTGACGTCGCCAAATCGCGTAAACAGCCAGCCATTTCGGGCGTTGCGGGTGGGCATGACGCAGTCGAACATATCGATGCCTTGGGCGACCCCCTGCACGAGATCTTCAGGGGTGCCAACTCCCATCAAATAGCGCGGGGCGTTAGCCGGCAGGCATGGTGCTACGTGAGCCAGAATTCGCATCATGTCTTCTTTGGGTTCGCCAACCGACAATCCCCCAATTGCATAGCCATGAAAGCCGATGTCTTGTAAGCCTGCCAGCGATTCGTCGCGCAAGCTTTCGAACATACCGCCTTGCACGATCCCAAACAGTGCGTTGGGGTTGTTGAGCGCATCAAAGCTTTCGCGTGAGCGCCGGGCCCAGCGCAACGACATGCGCATTGACACGGCAGCCTCTTCGGGTGTGGCGGGGCGGTCGTTGATCATGTACGGCGTGCACTCATCAAACACCATGGCGATGTCTGAGTTCAGTTCAGTTTGAATGCGCATGGATTCTTCGGGGGTCAAGAACAAGCGCGCGCCGTCGATCGGTGAGGCAAACTTGACGCCTTCTTCGGTGATTTTGCGCATGCCTTGCAAACTAAATACCTGAAACCCACCCGAGTCCGTTAACAAAGGCTTATGCCATTGCATAAAACCATGCAAGCCATCGTGTTTGGCGATCACTTCAGTGCCAGGGCGCAGCCAAAGATGAAAGGTATTACCCAACACGATTTGCGAGCCTACTTCGTCAAGCTCGTGGGGCATCATGGCTTTGACGGTGCCATACGTGCCAACAGGCATAAAGATCGGGGTTTCGACCACACCGTGATTGAGCGTCATGCGTCCGCGTCGCGCCAAGCCATCGGTGGCGAGTAGTTCGAAGCTCAGGCCGCTAAGGGTACTTTTGGCTGCATGGCTGGTCTGAGTTGTGCTGCTAGGGGTCGTCACAATTTAGGATTCCGTTCAAGAAACATGGCGTCGCCATAACTAAAGAAGCGATAGCGTTGTTCGATCGCATGTTGATAGGCATGGCGCATGGGGTCGAGGCCGATGAAGGCCGACACTAGCATGAGCAGCGTCGATTGCGGCAGATGAAAATTTGTAATCATTGCATCGACAACTTGATACTCAAAGCCTGGGGTAATGAAAAGGCGCGTGTCGCCACTTTGAGCAGCCGCTGCACCTTTTTGTTCTGCGGGTGCTTGCGGTGCGTTGGAGTTGAGCGCTGTCGGTTGATCCGAGGTAGAAGTGGATCTCTTGGATGCGTTCGGTGGCAATGCAGTGTTCTGAGCAAAAGAAGTGTTCTTCGCAAACAGGGCTCTTGCGAGATATTGGGCGGCGAGGTGTGGATTGTCTTGCGCCGCTGATTCAAGCGAGCGTACGCTGGTCGTCCCGACCGCAACGACGCGGCCCCCGAGGGCGCGGGTGCGAGCAATCGCCTCAAGCGTCTCAGGCGGCACGGTATAGCGCTCGGCGTGCATGACGTGCTCGGCCAGGGTGTCAACGCGTACCGGTTGAAAGGTGCCTGCGCCCACATGCAGTGTCACAAAGGCGCGCTTGATACCTGCAGAGTCGAGTTGCTCAAATAAACCTTGATCAAAATGCAGGCCCGCGGTGGGCGCGGCAACGGCTCCGGGCTCGCGTGCGTAGATGGTTTGATAGCGATGGTCATCGGCGTCATCGGGTTGATGCGTGATGTAAGGGGGGAGGGGTGTAGCACCGAATTGCTCGAGCAATTCGAGTACGGGTTGTTCAAACTCTAAAATGAATAAATCGTTTTCACGGCCAAGCACGCGCGCGTTAAAGGCCTCAGCAAGACGCAGCAGACCGCCCTTCGTGGGTGATTTGCTTGAGCGAATATGCGCTAAGGCGGTGTCTATGCCAGTAACCCGTTCAATCAGCACCTCAACCTTGCCCCCGGTGGCCTTTTGGCCAAACAAGCGAGCTTTTATGACTCGGGTGTCGTTAAAGACCAATAAATCGTTGGGTCGTAACAGGCTGAGCAGCTCGGGAAATTGCCGATCGTGGCGTTGGCCAGTCTCGTCGACATGCAGCAAACGGCTAGCGGTGCGGGTAGGCGCAGGTGTTTGCGCGATCAGTTCGGGCGGTAAAGCGTAATCGAAGTCAGCAACGGTTAATGAGGGGGTCACGTCAATTGAGTCTTTAGTGGTTTGAGGTGACTTAAGCTGATTTCGCAGAGTAAGCCAAGAAAGACCGAGCATTTTAGCCCGTTGGGGTGCTTTTTTTGTATGCTGTGGGCTGACACGAAAAAACAGGCGGCGGTAATGACAGGTTTGCAGGCAAAGACAGGCTTTTTATTGACACCGATTTGGGCGCGTGCGACAGATTTGATGAACACTTGGACGCGAGCGACAGAGCTGAAACCAATTTGGGCGCGCGCGACAGGCCCGCATTTGAAGCAAAGGCTTTTTGGCTTGGCGCTTGGGTTGAGCGCCTTGTTTGGTGCAACCAGCGCCTGTGCACAGGCTGGCTTGCCACCCGAGCTTGCACGTGCCTGGGCGCAGACCAAATTGCCTGAATCCTCGCTCTCGGTGCTGGTGCAAGAAATCGGTGGTCCGCAGTTGTTTGCCGTGTCACCCGAGGTGCCGCGCAATCCGGCCTCTGTGATGAAATTGATCACCACCTACGCGGCCGTGTCCCGGTTGGGGCCAGCCTACACCTGGAACACGGACTTACTGATTGGGTCTGACGCCAAGGCTTCAGAGCAAGGTGTGTTGAGTGGCCCGTTGTACCTTCGGGCGGGTGGTGATCCTATCTTTTTATTACAGGATCTTTGGCGTTTGCTGCGAGACTTGCGGTTGCGCGGCGTGCGCGAAATCCCTGAAATCGTGATCGACCGTTCAATCTTTGGTGATGTGACGATTGATCCGAGTACGTTTGATGGTTCTGCTTACAGCCCTTATAACGCCAGCCCAGATGCCTTCATGGTGGGCTTTGGTGCCGTGCGCTTAGTGTTTTCGCCCGATCCAGGCACGCGCAGCTGGAAGTCGTTTGTCGACCCACCCATGGCGGGTGTGCAGATCGACGGCAACGTACAGTGGGTAGACGGCGTCTGCCCGGGCTCGCCCAACATCAGCACTGACATCACGATGACTGAAGGCACGGTTAAGTTCCGCGTTTCGGGTAAGGCCGTGGGCTCTTGTGGCGAGTTTGACGTGTTTCGTTTGGCCTTCTCGCAACAAGAATTTGGCGCACGTGTACTGCGTTCATTGTGGCAAGAGTTAGGTGGGGTCATCACCGGGCCGATCCGCAGCGGCACGATTCCAGCCGGGGCGATCATCGTAGCCTCGCATCAGTCACCCCCTCTGTCTGAAGTGATTCGTTTAATTAACAAGCGTAGTAATAACGTGATGACGCGGGTGTTATTGCTGACCCTAGGTGCTGAGGCCGGTCGTCGCCCAGCAACGGTCCTGGGCAGTGTGCAAGTTGCCCAAGAGGTCTTGGCGCGTCAAGGCCTGCCGATGAAGGGTATGGTGCTTGATAACGGGTCTGGTTTGTCGCGCAACGGTGTGGTGTCGGCTGACAGCTTGGCGCAGATGCTGCAGAGGGCCTGGGCCTCACCTGTGATGCCTGAGTATGTCGCGTCGTTATCAATTCTTGGCTCGGATGGCACCACGCGCAATCGGCTGCGCGATCCGTCAACCAAATCGATGGCACACCTTAAAACAGGTGCCTTGCGTGACGTGCGTTCAGTCGCAGGCTACGTGTGGGGTGCCAGCGGCAAGCGCTACGTCGTAATCAGTATGGTGAACCATGAGCGAGCCCATGAAGCACGCGCGTTCGAAAACACACTGATCGCTTGGTTGACCGCGCGCTGACGCGATTCATCGACTTGACCAAGGGCCTGATGCAGCGCACACTATCCAGTCGGCTATTGAATCGGTGAAGGCCAAAGATATGTGGGGCTCTTGTAAAGTTTTGACGCTCTTGGCACTGCTGGGCGTTTGTACAAGTGCACAGGCACAAATTTGCGATGCCCGGTTTTTTCATAACGGCGGTGTGATTGAGATTGGTAGTTCGGGCATGTTGAATGTCTCGGCTAAGTTAACTTTCAGCCAAGTTAAAAAAACTTCAGACGCTGCATGCCAGGCACAGGTGAAAGGTTTTGCCAACTATGCACTGATGAGTTTTTTAAGTGGCTCGAGTGATATCAATCATGTCTTAAACGTGAGTGCTAACCAAACAAGCGTCGCGAGTGCGCGCCCCGGTAAAGCAGCAGACACGGCTACCTTTGATGTGCAGCTGCTTGGGCTGTTTGGTTTTGGTGCGCCGATTCGAGCCGCTGGGCAAAAGTTTGCTGCGCAGTCCTATACCTTGGCGGTGGGCGATCCCAAACGCGGGCCAACCACTCCGGTTGGTGTGCGCATGGGCGAAAAAACCGTAGGCGCGCAGCAAACCATTCAGACTGCTGTAGGCAAGTTGCAATGCTGGCCCGTGCGCTACGCTCGCAGTACCGATGCGACCACGGCACAAGTGCAAGGCATGGTGCTTCCGATCCCGTCGATCCCATCCCGGGTGACAGATTGGTTTTGCCCATCGACCAACTTGGTGATGAAGCAAGAGATCGAGCACTCGGGCCAGAAATCGGTGGTTGAGGTGAAGGTGTTGCGTTAAGTTGGTAGAGCATCTGATTCCAGAACGCTATTCAAGTTTCAAAGCCCCAAGCCACCCCACATCGCGTCGACACGCGCCTTAGTCGCGGCATCCATCGTAATCGGCGTGCCCCACTCGCGCTGGGTCTCGCCTGGCCATTTATTGGTGGCGTCGAGGCCCATTTTCCCGCCGAGCCCTGAAACCGGCGAAGCAAAATCCAAATAGTCGATCGGAGTGTTTTCAACGAGCAGGGTGTCGCGCACCGGATCCATGCGTGTGGTCATTGCCCAAACGACTTCTTTCCAGTCGCGTGGGTTGATGTCTTGATCGACGACCACAATAAATTTTGTGTACATGAACTGGCGCAAGATGCTCCACAAACCAAACATCACACGTTTGGCGTGGCCCGGATACTGTTTGCGAATCGACACAACGGCTAAGCGGTAGCTACAGCCTTCAGGTGGCAGGTAAAAGTCAACAATCTCGGGTAACTGTCGACGCAAAATCGGCACGAAGACTTCATTGAGCGCAACGCCTAGTATCGCGGGTTCATCGGGTGGCTTGCCTGTGTAGGTGGTGTGATAAATCGGGTTGCGACGCATGGTGATGCGCTCGACCGTGAAAACCGGAAACCAGTCTTGCTCGTTGTAATAGCCAGTGTGGTCGCCATAAGGGCCTTCAAGCGCGAGTTCGTAGTCAGACGCGGGCGGCGGGTTCACGCCTTGAGGGGCGACAGGTTTGATTGCGCGCGGATCTGAGCTGGGAAGCAAGTGCCCTTCAAGCACGATCTCGGCGGTCGCCGGCACCGACAGTTCGCTGCCAATCGCCTTGGTGACTTCAGTGCGTGCGCCACGTAGCAGACCTGAGAATTGATACTCAGACAAACTATCCGGTACAGGCGTGACGGCGCCCAACGTGGTGGCGGGGTCGGCACCCAGTGCCACCGCGATGGGGAAGGGCGTGCCGGGGTGTGCCAACGCGTGATCTCTGAAATCCAGCGCGCCGCCGCGATGCGAGAGCCAGCGCATGATGAGCTTGTTGCGGCCAATGACTTGTTGCCGATAAATCCCTAGATTTTGTCGACGAGCGTTGGGGCCGCGCGTGATCACCAAGCCCCAGGTGAGCAACGGCGCAATGTCGCCGGGCCAACAGGTTTGGATAGGGAGCTTGGCAAGATCCACATCCTTACCCTCCCAAACAATTTCTTGGCAGGCGGCACCACGAACCGTCTTGGGGCTCATGTCCCATAAGGCGGCTTTAAGCATCGATACTTTTGCTAAGGCATCACGAAAGCCCTTTGGAGCCTCGGGTTCGCGTAACGATGCGAGTAGTTCGCCGATCTCGCGCAGGGCGCCTACATTTTCAGCGCCCATGCCACGCGCGACGCGGGCGGGCGTACCAAATAAGTTTGCCAAGACCGGCATCGAGGCAGGTTGGCCGTTATGCGTGGCGTTTTCAAACAGCAGCGCGGGGCCCTCGGCTTTAAGAACGCGATCGGCAATCTCAGTCATCTCAAGCGAGGTGGAAACGGGTTGACCGATGCGTTTGAGTTCACCCGAGCGCTCAAGCTGCGCGATAAAATCTCTTAAGTCTTTGTATTTCAAGGTCTTGATCCGCCAAAACGGTTACAGTTCTAAGATGCACACAAGGTTAACACCGGCCATGCTTGACCCCAAGGTGAAGCAACCATGACCCTACAGCGCTTGAGTCCTCTCAGCGATTTGGTCGCGCCCAGCCCTATGGGCGTGATCCAACAGCTGGTGAGTGGGCTCTACCGCAACCTCGCTGAGTTTGTCCGCACTTGCGCGATTTACCTTGGGATCACTGTTCTAGTCGCTGGTACGATGGTGCTGACGATGCCCACACTGCGTGGGCAGGCCTTGCAAATTCATGCAGCGTTGCTGTATGCGCTGGTACCTGACGCTTTGATTCCGCAGGCCACGACAAACACTAGCGCACCAGTCGGGACGATCGTTGCTGCCGTTGATTTAGAACCGCTGCGTGGTCAAACGTTGCCGCCTGCCGCACTTGGGCGTCCTGCTCCAGCGGCGGCGCTTGCGACTTCAGGCGCGACGTCACGTTCAGATTTGGCGCTTTCGACAAGTTCGTCCGCGCCCGGTCCGAGCGAGCAAAATAGTGCCGCAAGCAACACGACCTTGGCCCCCACTACGACGGCGCCACAGCGTACGGTGACAGCACCATGGCTGGCAACTGCAACGGTGCAACAGGAGTTAGCCGTGGCGGCGCAGGCGCCTGCTTCAGGCAGTGGCGTCACGCTTGCACAGGTTTTACAGCGTCAGGCCGTCAGTCAAAGCCAGCAAGATGCGTTAATTCAATATTTGTCTCGCAAGTATCTGGTGGCAACGCAAGCCGCTCAGATGTTTGTTGAAACAGCTTATGTGGTGGGTGATGAATTAAAAGTCGATCCGTTGTTACTGCTCGCGATTATCGCGACTGAGTCACGCTTTAATCCCTACGCGGGCGGTCAGGTGGGTGGTCCGACTGGGCTGATGCAAGTCATGATGAGTGTCCATCGAGAGAAATTTACTCAACTCGGGCGTGGCGAAACGATGGTGTTTAACCCGGTTGCTAATATTCGCGTTGGTGCCTTTATTTTGGCGTATTGCATTCGTACCCGCGGCTCAATCTCAGGCGGGCTGCTGTGTTATTGCGGCGCCAGCGGCCCCAATGCCGATGGGGGCTATACAGAAAAAGTGCTATCCGAGCGCCGACGTTTAGCGCTCGCGGGTTCAATCGCGCTAAAAGACTGAGCGCCATGGCTAAGCCACGGCACGCGCAGGCTGTCTAGTTGAATGAGGGGTACGGCAGCGAAATCCAGTGTTGTCAGAAACCTGCCTTGCTCGCTCGACCCAAGGTGATGTGGTCAACCTAAAAACGCCCTCATGCGATGAATAGCCTCTTGCAGGCGTTCGAGCCCCGTGGTGTAGGCAAACCGCATGGTGTGGGCGGCATGTGCGGGGCCAAAATCTAAGCCGGCTACCGCGGCAACGCGCGCACCGTTGAGCAGTGCGGCCGAAAAAGCGCTGCTGTCGGGCGAGTGTGCCGAGATATCGCCGTAGACATAAAACGCGCCATCGGGCGTCACGGGTACCTCAATACTTAAGGCTTTTAAAGCGGGGACCAGATAATCACGACGCTGCCTGAAGGCTTCGCGACGTTGCTCAAACAGCGCCAGGGCTTCAGGTTCGAAGCAAGCGATCGCGCCGTGTTGTGCCAGAGTTGGCGCGCAGATGGCTAAACTCGCTGCCATTTTTTCGATGGGCTCGACCATATGGTTTGGCACAATCATCCAGCCCAAGCGCCAGCCGGTCATATTGAAATATTTTGAAAAACTATTCAGGATAATCAGGTTGTCATCGATGGCAAGGGCAGATTGACGCGTGTCGTCATACGATAAGCTTAGATAAATTTCATCCATCATGACAAAACCGTTGCGTGCATGCACTTGTTTAATCAGGCGGGTGAGTGCGTCACGCGGGATCGAGGTGCCAGTGGGGTTGCTTGGCGAGGCGATCAAGACACCGCGCGTGGCGGGCCCCCAATGTTGCTCGATGTCGGTGTCTGAGAGTTGAAAACGGTTGGCGATCGTGGTGGGAATGAGTTTTGTAGTGCCGCCGGCCGCACCGACAAAGTTGCGATTGGGTGGGTAGCAAGGGTCGGGCATCAAGACTTCATCACCGGGGTTGATCAGTGCCATCGCGGCCAGCAACAGTGCGCCGCTTGCACCCGAGGTCACGATGACTCGGTTGGGGTCGACTTTTGCGCCAAGTTGCGTGGTGTAGAACCCAGCGATCGCTTCTCTGAGTTCAGGCAGGCCAGCAGGGGGCGAGTAGCCACTTTTGCCAGACTGCGCCGCAAGTTGCATCGCTTGGATCACTTGCGGGGCTGCGGTAAAGTCGGGTTCTCCGACGCCAAGGCTGATAATGTCGATACCGCTGCGCTGTAACGCTGTGGCTTGTTTAAAAAGTTCGACCGCGTGAAAGGTCACGGTATCGGCGGTGCGTGCTGCAAGAACTGTCATGACCTATCTCTCCATAAGAGGATGAATTGTAGTGGTTACGCCAACATCTCGACGTGCTTTTCTCATGGGGCGCCGTACACCGGCCACGCCTTTTGAGCAGTTTTGCGCTCGATTGGCTCGTACATGTCTGGGGCGCGTACGAACTGAGGCGTTGAATGCGACTGCTGCGCAGGCGCCGCAGGCCTGGCTTGAGCCAGTTCGTCACGAAGATGTGGCGCATGCACGCGCTTTGTGCCAAGAGTATCGGGTGGCGCTGCGCTTAGACGGGGATCCGCGTCCCACCGCTCGCGCGCAGGCAACACTTTGGGTGTCACCCCAAACCGAGGGGGCGACGTGTTCTTTGGTGGATGCGCAGGCAGGTATCTGGAAAGCTGACGCGGGTTGCACCGTGGCGCAACTCACAGAAACGGGTGTCTTTGCTGGGATGGTGCTGCCCCCTGAGCTGAGCTTGGCGCAGTGGCTTGCCTGGCCTGAAACTTTACCGAGCGTGTTGCGAGACGCTGCTCTGACAGACGAGAATCGTGCGCGTGGTCAATATTCAGCGCCTGGTGGACGAGATGGGGTGTACGAGCCAGAGTCGGTCATGGTGCAGGCATTGCGATGCGTTGAGCGGGTCGAAGTTTTGTTGGCGGACGGTACGCTTGAAGTGCTTGGGCCCTTTGGCGCAACCGCGCAAGCGCCCTTGCGTAGCCTGACCATGCAGCGACTGGTGCCCAAACTGTTTGAATTGGCTGGCTCAGAGGCCGCGCAGCAATGCGCGCAGGTGACCCCGTGGCCGGCGCGTTATAGGCTAGATGCGCTGATGGCGACCGCTGCGCATGAACCTAATCTTGCGCAACTGTTCTTTGGACATCAAGGGCACTTAGGGTGGGTGCAAACGCTTTGGCTTAGGCGCGCTGACACGCTAGGTGCAATCCCGTGTCTAGCGCGAGAAAGTGAACAAGCCAGCAAGCAAGGTAGAAAGCAAGACAGCATTTCGGCACATGTGTTTGATGAAGCGGCGGCTCAAACGAAGCGCGTGCACGCAACGCTGCTGCAGTTGTCAACACACCTTGACCAAGAACTCAAGCACATCCTCGATCCGTTAGGGCTATTCGGTTCAGTCCCTCACCTAAAGGGGCTAGAATCAAACTCTTAAATCGTTCATTGGTAGAACAGCATGGAAAAAACCTTTCGCCAGGCCGCGCTTGAGTATCACGAGCAGGGACGCCCCGGCAAAATCTCGGTGACCCCGACTAAAACCCTGTCCAATCAACGCGATTTAGCGCTGGCGTACTCACCTGGTGTTGCTGCTGCCTGCGAAGAAATCGTGGCAGATCCGGCCAACGCGTTTCGCTACACGGCCCGTGGCAATCTGGTGGGGGTGATCACTAACGGGACTGCCGTGCTTGGGTTGGGCAATATCGGCCCGCTGGCCTCAAAGCCCGTGATGGAAGGCAAAGCCGTACTGTTTAAGAAATTTGCCGGTATCGATGTGTTCGATATCGAAATCAACGAACAAGACCCAGACAAGTTGGTTGAGATTATTGCGGGCCTTGAACCGACTTTTGGCGGGATCAATCTTGAGGACATCAAGGCGCCAGAGTGTTTTATAGTCGAGCGCAAGTTGCGCGAGCGCATGCGTATCCCCGTGTTTCATGACGATCAGCACGGTACGGCAATTTGTGTATCGGCCGCGTTTATTAACGGGCTAACCGTCGTTGGTAAAGACATTAAGCAGGTCAAGGTAGTGGTGTCTGGGGCGGGGGCTGCGGCGTTGGCCTGCCTTGATTTGATGGTCGATTTGGGTTTGCCTCTCAAAAATATTTGGGTCTCAGATATTGAGGGCGTGGTCTACGAAGGCCGCACCGTGCTCATGGATCCCGATAAGACGCGTTTTGCGCAAAAAACTGACGCCCGCAAGCTCGCAGAAATTATCGAAAACGCGGACGTATTTTTAGGGTTATCGGCCGGTGGCGTGCTCAAACCAGAGATGGTGAAAGTGATGGCGAAGAGGCCGTTGATTTTGGCGCTGGCTAACCCAAATCCAGAGATTTTGCCTGCTGACGCGCACGCGGTTCGCGATGATATCGTGATGGCAACGGGCCGCTCTGATTACCCGAATCAAGTCAACAACGTTTTGTGTTTTCCGTATATTTTTCGAGGTGCGCTAGATGTTGGCGCCACAACGATCACGCGTGAAATGGAAAAAGCCGCGGTGGTGGCCATTGCCAAGCTAGCGCAAGAAGAGCAAAGCGAAGTCGTTGCGGCCGCTTATGGTCAATATGACGTCGCGTTTGGCCCAGATTCTTTCATCCCCAAGCCTTTTGATCCCCGCTTGATTGTGCGCATTGCACCTGCCGTGGCCAAGGCCGCCATGGAGTGCGGTGTAGCCACCCGGCCTATCGCCGACTTAGAAGGGTATGTCGAGCAGCTTGAGCAGTTTGTTTACCGTTCGGGCGCTTTTATGAAGCCGCTGTTTGCGGGCGCCAAATCGCATGTGCGCGCGGGTGGCAAGGTGCGTATCGTGTTCACTGAAGGTGAAGACGAGCGCGTACTACGTGCGGTGCAGGTCATTGTTGACGAAAAACTGGCAAAGCCCATCTTGATCGGTCGCCCTGAAGTGTTAAAGGCACGCATCGAAAAGTATGGTTTGCGCCTGCGTCTAGGTGAAGACGTCGAAGTCACCAACCCAGATTTTGATCCTCGGTTTCACCAGTACTGGACCGCTTACTGGGAGAAAATGTGCCGCAGCGGGGTGACTAAAGAAATGGCGCGGGTTGAGATGCGTCGCCGCCTGACCCTGATTGGTGCTTCGATGGTCAAAATGGGCGATGCCGACGGCATGATTTGTGGCACGGTGAGCGGCTACGGTAACCATTTGCGTTATATCGATCAGGTTATTGGAAAACAGCCGGGTACGTCGACTTACGCCGCTATGAATATTTTGTTGTTGCCCGAGCAAACCTTGGCTTTGGTGGATACCCACGTCAACGATGACCCGACTGCCGAGCAAATCGCTGAATTTACGCTAGCGGCGGCGGCACAAATGAGACGTTTAAATTTAGTACCTAAGGTCGCGTTGTTATCGCGCTCAAACTTTGGTTCGGGCAGTTCGGCCTCGGGTACCAAAATGCAAGAGGCTTTAGCGTTGATTCGCGAGCAGGCCCCCGAGTTAGAGGTCGATGGTGAAATGCATGGTGATTGCGCCTTAGATGAGAAGCTGCGCCTGAAAATTTTACCCTCGTCAACCTTAAAAGGTTCGGCCAATCTGCTGGTTTGTCCAAATGTTGACTCTGGCAATATTGCGTATAACCTGCTAAAAACGGTTTCTGGCGGCAGTGTGGCGGTTGGGCCCTTCTTACTGGGCGCAAATGCGCCTGTGCATATCCTGACTACGAGTGCAACGGTCCGCCGAATCGTCAATATGACGGCCTTAACGGTCGTCGAGGCGAACGGACCGCAGCTTGGGCACCAACAAACGACCCTTCTTTAAGAGATTTAAGAGGTTGATTTTTGCCGGTGCTGACCAATACTTGACAACAGGCAAGGTCTGAATGGCTGTCGTGTGCTAAAACTACACACAATATTGTGGCCTTGTCCTAGGAGCCCTCTGAAATGAGTAAGGCGGTTGATCCAAAATTAAAGCAGCTGTTACGTAACGGCGGCGACTTTGATCCTGACACCGGGAGCGATTTGCTTGCGGGGGCCGCGACAGAGAAGGGACTGCTCTGGTGTGTGGCGCAGTGTGACAAAGCGCGCAGCCGCTCGGCGGTGTTTCGTGCGGTCGTCAAAGCAGTCGATTACCCCCAGTTTTTTGGCTCAAGTTTTGACTCGTTTTTTGACTGCTTGTGCGATAGCCTGTTAGATCAAAAAGAAGGCTTAGTGTTGGTTTTTGAAAAACTTCACTCGGCTGATGCCGCCATCGTGACGGATGGTGTGCAGTTTATGCAGGTGTTGAATGACGCTGTCGGCTTTGCACGTGATAACGGTCGAGTGTTTATTTTCGGGATCCAGCACGCAGGTAAACACCCCGACGATAAGCCAGGCGTAGTCAATAACTGGAGTGATGAGCCGGCTTAGTTCGCGGCCGCTTGTCCGAGCGCTGCCAGACTCTTGGTCGCGCTTATTGCCGTGCTAGCAAAACGCTGCTGCTTGGCGTGCACGCAGGCTACCAACTCAGCAGAGCGGTGCTGGCAGCTACCATTGCAAGCCCGGCGGTTTCGGTGCGCAGCACTCTCGAGCCAAATTTAATTTTTGTCACCCCTTGCCGTGTCGCGGCGGCCACCTCCTCTGGGCTCCAGCCCCCTTCAGGGCCGATCAGCAGGCTCAGCGCATCAACCTCTTTTTGCTCTTGAAGGCTTGCCTCAAGGTGCTGTGCAAGCGTGTAGACTGCTTCGGGGTCGCACAGCAAGCGCTGTCTGGATGAGGTGGCTGCAAGGGCTTGTTCAAGGGTTTGCGGTGTCTCTAGGTGCATGAGCCGGTTGCGGCCGCATTGCTCAGAGGCCGACGTAATAATCCCACGCCAGTGTTCAAGGCGCTTTTCAAGCCGTGGCCCTGAAAGCTTGAGTACGCTGCGCTGCGCGGCGACGGGGATGAGGCGATGAACCCCGAGTTCGACGGCTTTCTCGATAATCCAATCCATTTTGTCGCCCGAGGGCAATGCCTGAATTAAGGTGATTTCACCGCTGAGTTCGGCCTCTTTTGGGTTGTGCTGACCCACTAAAACAAAGGCTTTTTTTTCGGCAAAGCTGAGCACACCCGCAATCTCTCCCCCGCGACCGTCAAATAGCACCACGGTGTCGCCGTCCGTCAGGCGTCTGACGCGCACGTGGTGCGCCACAGACGCGGGTAGCTCGAGTTCTTGCTCAGCAAGAACTGGGACAGGGCAGTAAAAGCGGGGGTCAGCCATCAGGTCGCTCAGAGTGAGTGTGAGGGGTTATACGGGTGCTAAACTCCTACGTTTTGTAACCTATTTTTCCTGTGCTTGTTCGGGCAGGACACATCGCATGAACTCAACTACTATTGTCCCCGTTAAATTGGCTGATGCCATTCGCGCCCTCGCGATGGATGCGGTCCAGCAAGCCAACTCTGGGCATCCGGGCGCCCCCATGGGGATGGCTGAAATGGCTCAAGCGCTGTTTACGCGCCACTTGCGTCACAATCCAGCCGATCCGGCTTGGGCCAATCGCGACCGGTTTGTCTTGTCAAACGGTCATGGCTCGATGTTGATTTACGCCTTGCTGCACCTGACAGGCTACGACCTGCCGATGGAAGAGCTGCGTAAGTTTCGCCAGTTGCACTCTAAAACGCCGGGCCACCCCGAGGTTGGTGTGACGCCGGGCATTGAAACGACCACTGGTCCTTTGGGGCAAGGTTTGGCCAATGCTGTCGGGATGGCGCTTGCCGAAGCCCTGTTGGCGGCTGAATTTAATCGGCCTGGACATAAGCTGGTTGATCATCACACCTATGCGTTTGTGGGTGATGGTTGCCTGATGGAAGGTATTTCGCACGAAGTGTGTTCGTTAGCGGGTACCTTGCGTTTGGGCAAACTAGTTGTTTTATATGACGACAACGGGATTTCGATCGACGGTAAAGTTGAACACTGGTTCGCCGATGACACGGCCAAGCGCTTTGAGGCCTATGGCTGGAACGTCGTGCGTGTTGCCGATGGTCACCATGTCGCGGCGATCGATCAGGCCATTAAACAGGCTCGACTGACCGGTGTTGCGCAGGCGCGTCCGACTTTAATTATTTGTCGCACAGTGATCGGCAAGGGTGCACCCACCGTGGCGGGCACAGATAAAGTTCACGGTTCCCCGTTGGGCGCAGACGAAATCGCTCGTACCCGCGCAGCAATTGGTTGGTCGCATGCGCCTTTCGAAATCCCTGAGGCGGTGTATCAGGGTTGGAGTCAGCGTGCGACCGGTGCTCAGGCACAGGCAGTTTGGCAAAAAGGTTTTGACGCGTACGCAGCACAGTTTCCGACTGAGGCGAGTGAGTTTACGCGTCGCATGCGGGGCGAATTACCCGTCGATTTTGCAACGGCTGCACGGCAACTGTTGAATGCAACCAACGAAAAAGCTGAAACCGTGGCTTCACGCAAAGCCTCGCAGCAAGCGATCACGGCCTTGGTTGAATTGTTACCCGAAATGCTTGGCGGCTCTGCCGATCTGACAGGTTCAAACTTTACCGACTGGAAGGGCGTTGCACCCGTGCGTGCTGGCGCCGCAGGCGTTCAGTTTGGCCGACATATTAATTATGGCGTCCGTGAATTTGGTATGGCTGCCATCATGAATGGCATGGCCTTGCATGGTGGCTATTTGCCCTTTGGGGGCACGTTCCTGACTTTCTCTGATTACTCACGCAACGCGTTGCGCATGGCGGCGTTGATGAAGCAACGTGTGGTGCATGTGTTTACGCATGACTCAATTGGTTTGGGTGAAGATGGCCCAACCCATCAGTCGATTGAACATGCCAGTAGCCTGCGTTTGATTCCTAATTTATCGGTATGGCGCCCTTGCGATACGGTTGAAACAACCGCGGCGTGGTTGGCGGCTGTCAGTCGCCCAAGTAGCATCGGGATGGATGTGCATGCAGGCGGCCCAACTGCCTTGCTGCTGTCGCGTCAGAACTTACCGTTTGTCGCGCGCAGCGCTGAAACCTTAAAACAGGTCGCGCGTGGCGGTTATGTTCTGCAAGAGGCCCTCGACGCCAAGGCTGCGATTATTGCAACCGGCTCTGAAGTGGCGATCGCGATCGACGCGCAGAAACTGTTGGCCTCTGAAGGCATCGCGGTGCGGGTGGTTTCAATGCCATGCACCGAGGTCTTTGATCAGCAAGACGCAGCCTGGCGTGCGTCAGTATTGCCTAAGGGTATGCCGCGCGTCGCAGTCGAAGCTGGAGTCACAGGGTTGTGGCACAAGTATGTTGGGCTTGACGGTGCAGTGATTGGCATTGACACCTACGGCGAATCAGCACCCGCAGGGGTGTTGTTTAAGCATTTTGGCTTGACGGCAGAAAAAGTCGCGCAAGCGGTTAAAAATCTTTTGTAAATCTCAAATAATCAGGAGCTCGACACATCATGACGATTCGCGTTGCTATTAACGGCTATGGCCGTATCGGCCGTAACATTTTGCGTGCACATTACGAGGGCGGCAAAAAGCACGATATTCAAATCGTAGCCATTAATGACTTGGGTGATCCTAAGACCAACGCCCATCTCACCCAATACGACACCGCTCACGGAAAGTTTTCGGGCACGGTTGGCGTTGATGGTGATTTCATGGTGGTTAACGGCGACAAGATTCGTGTACTAGCCAATCGCAACCCAGCTGAATTACCCTGGGGCGAACTCAAGGTTGACGTCGTGCTCGAGTGCACCGGCTTCTTCACGACTAAAGAAAAAGCCTCGGCTCACATCAAAGGTGGCGCTAAAAAAGTCATTATTTCAGCGCCTGGCGGAAAAGATGTCGATGCAACCATTGTGTATGGCGTCAATCATGGCGTACTCAAAAGTTCAGACACCGTGATCTCGAACGCATCGTGCACGACTAACTGCCTGGCTCCCTTGGTGCAGCCTTTGCACGAAGCCTTGGGTGTGGTTACGGGCCTGATGACCACGATCCACTCCTACACCAATGATCAAGTGCTGACCGACGTGTATCACGAAGATTTGCGCCGTGCGCGCTCGGCCACGATGAGCATGATCCCGGCCAAAACGGGCGCTGCTGTTGCGGTTGGCTTGGTGTTGCCTGAGCTTAATGGCAAGCTTGATGGTTTTGCAATTCGCGTGCCTACGATTAACGTGTCGCTGGTTGACTTATCGTTTATCGCTAAGCGCGACACGACTGTTGATGAGGTCAACGCTATCCTTAAGACGGCTTCTGAAGGTAAGCTCAAAGGCATCCTGACGTATCAAACTGAGCAGCTTGTTTCGATTGACTTCAATCACAATCCAGCCTCAAGCAACTTCGACTCGACTCTGACTAAAGTGTCGGGTTCGTTGGTGAAGGTGTCGTCTTGGTATGACAACGAGTGGGGCTTTAGCAATCGTATGCTCGACACTACGGTTGCGTTAATGACGGCAAAATAATCGCCGCGTACGAATAAGAGGCCCTTCGGGGCCTCTTTGCTTAAGGGTCATCTGAAACGCGTGCATATTGCCCAGTAGGCTTTGCATTTTTCGTGACTGATATTTCTTATTCTCTTTGTGTTGGATCATATGACCACTGTTCAAACTCTCTCTGGGCTGGCTCAGGCCGGCAAGCTCGCTGGCAAGCGCGTGTTCATTCGCGCTGACTTGAATGTACCGTTTGACGATGCGGGCAACATTACCGAAGACACTCGAATTCGTGCCTCTGTACCCGGGATTCGCCTGGCGCTTGATGCAGGCGCCGCGGTGATGGTGACGTCTCATTTGGGCCGCCCGACAGAGGGCACGCTCAATCCTGAAGATTCACTCGCGCCAATTGCCAAGCGCTTGACTGAATTAATGGGGATGCCTGTCGCCTTGGTGCAGAACTGGGTTGAGGGTGTGACGGTTGCCCCGGGTCAGGTGGTGTTACTTGAAAATTGTCGCGTCAACAAGGGCGAAAAAAAGAACGACCCTGCTTTGTCTAAAAAAATGGCTGCTTTGTGCGATGTGTATGTGAACGATGCGTTTGGTACAGCGCATCGCGCCGAGGCCACTACGCATGGCATTGCTCAGTTCGCACCCATCGCTTGCGCAGGCCCGTTGCTGCAGGCAGAGCTTGAGGCCTTGGGGCGTGCTTTGTTAGCGCCAAAGCGTCCGTTGGTCGCGATTGTGGGGGGGTCTAAAGTCTCGACCAAGCTATCGATTTTGCAGTCACTTGCAGACAAGGTCGATCAGTTGATTGTGGGTGGCGGTATTGCGAACACCTTTA
>JBIIWK010000111.1:0-10247 GCA_044338955.1 Burkholderiaceae bacterium | reverse complement strand
GTCGAGGCGTACCCTCGAATACCAAACCGGCGCAACAGCAACGCAACACCTGCAGTTGACAAGCTACGGCTAAAGGCCATCACGTCATTAGCAATCGGCTCACCGAGCAAGGCACTGGCGACAAACTCGCCTTCAGGGGCGGCAGCGCTTTGCACGGCGGCAATTTCTTGATGCGCCACCGTCATCATGCCGGCCCCTACAACGCAACCCCAGCGCGTTGCATCTTGCAGCGTGGGGCGCACGCCGGCGTCTGCGATCGCCTGATCTGCTGCCGCAAGGGCAAACCGATGCGCGCGGCTCGCGTACTTAAGTAACTTGCGATCGTCAATCGGTGCCAAATCGTCAAAACCCTTGACCTCAGCTGCGATACGGGTTGAAAACCCCGAAGCGTCAAAAATTGTGATGGGCCCAGCACAGCTACGAGCCGTTTTGATACGCGCCCAAGTCGAGGCGGCGTCCAGGCCGGCAGGGGTCACGAGCCCGATACCTGTAATCGCAACGCGACGTCGTGTGATCATGCAGTTTCTCCGGCAGGCACAAAATACATTTTGGCACCCGCAATTGTTTTACCCTCGGCCTGCGCGGTCAGTTTGACGCAGTAGGGTTCGAGGTCGTCTGAGCCAGGCGCTGCCACTTGAGCCGACAGCACCAAGGTGGCACCCGGCGCCGTAAACGCACGCACTTTGACATTGGTAATACGCGTCAGCCGCAGTGCAGCGCCGCCGGCAGCTTGGGCGCCTACGCGCAGAGCCAACTGCAACAGCGCATCTAGCAACAAGGTGGCAGGAAACACTGGGCGACGTGGAAAATGATCTTCAAAAAAAGCGGCCTGAGCAGGCACTGCAAGGCGCGCCTGAAGGTGCCCGGGGGTTGAGGCGGGCAAATCCATCAAGGAGGCTGGGTCAACGCCCTTGAACGCCCCCACGGCCCGACCCGAGGTACTGAGCAAGGCAAAGTCAGCCGCCAACGCTGCCGGATCGTCAAACTCTTGAATGTCGAGCATCGAGCCCACGGTATCGGCCAGTTCAAGCACCACACGCCCCTTTACCAAGGCGTGGCCGCGATACAAAATCGACTCAGCATCGCAGGATTCGATGTCCACGATGAGTTCAAGGGTGTCGCCGGGCTTAGGCAGCGCAAAAATCTTTGTATCACCCGCCAAGGCCGCTACCGGCCGATGGCTGAAACCAAGCGCAGACATTGCAACCCAAGCGGCCAGTTGCCCCAGCGCCTCAGCCACTAAACTGGCTGGGAAATGTTCAATATTGGCAGGGATTGTGTAGAGGCCGCACACACGTGTGACCCCTTGGACTAGCGTGATCTGATCGACAAAGGAGAAGGCAGCAAAGCGACCAGTGGGCGCGGGGACATTCGCCCGCGCCGGACTCAAGACCATCAGCCAGCGGCTTGTGAAGCGCGCTGAGCACGAATCACGAGCTTGCAGAAGGTTTCTGGCGTGTACAACCGCGCGATGTGATCTACGCGCATTGGCAAGACGAAACGTGATGCGTCGATTTCAGACAAATACTCACGCAAACGTGCCACACCTTTTTCAGTCAGAACACCGCTTTGTTCGAACTCGGCCACCGGCATGTCGCCGCGAACGTCTTCGATGATTTTGCCGCGTGGCACCTTGATTTTAAAGGCGCGTTCGAGGCGAAATACCATGTCAAGAAAATCGATCGATTCGGCGTCAAGGCCCTCGATAAGAGACACATCGAGTTTGATGTCATCTACATCACAACCGAGGGCATCTGCCATCGTTTTTTGGACGGTTGGGAACACCGCCATGATTTCTTCTTTCGAGATGACTGCTTCAGCCATAATTAGCTCCGAATATGAGGTAAGCGCGCGTTATTTTAACTCAAGTACAGGGAAATCCCCCCTGGCGAGTCATCACCCGCACGACTGCCTTCGGCCAAAAACTCAGGCCATCTTAAAGCCGCCATCCACATACAAAATCTGACCGGTGACGTAACTCGCCATATCTGAGACCAAAAAGGCCACCACATTGGCCACTTCTTGGGCCTGCCCATACCGTTTAAGTAGTATTTTGGTTTTAACCTCATCATCGGCCAAGTCACGCACCTGCTGCGACATTTCGGTATCAATCACACCTGGCGCCACCGCATTGACCAAGATTTTGCGTGAGGCCAGCTCAACAGCCAAGGCGCGCGTCACAGCATCGACCGCGCCTTTGCTGGCGGCGTAGTTCGCCTGCCCACGCCCTGCCTTATTGCCCGCTACAGACGACAAATTGACGATGCGACCGGCACGCTGAGACATCATGAAGGGGATGACTGGGCGGGTCACATTGAAGACCCCGCCAATATTGGTATTGAGCACATCCGAGATCTCGGTGTCTTCCATGACGGCCAATAGATTATCGCGCACGATGCCGGCGTTGTTTACCAAGATATCGATGCGTTCGCAGCGATCGGCCACCGCGTTGACAGCCTCAATGCAGGCCGCCGAATCACTGACATCCACCTGCAAAGCCGTAGCTTTACCGCCCGCGGCAGTGACGCTCGCGACCACTTCAAGCGCTGCAGCCTCATTACCGCGATAGAAAAAATTAACATCCACGCCTTGGGCCGCCAATACCTCGACAATGGCACGCCCAATCCCGCGCGAGCCACCGGTCACAATTGCAACCTTACCTGCTAAACCTGATTCAAAGCTCATCACATTCAACCCGAAATTGAAAAGCCGCCGTCCACCACCAAGGTGTGGCCATTGATCCACGCCGCCTCTGGCAAGCAAAGTAAGTAAACGGCATCGGCCACATTGGTGGGCAACAAACTTGGGCCGGCTGGCGTACGGGCGGCAAACTCAGACAAGACTTGATCGCGGTTTGGAAAGTGACTCAGCGCATCGGTGTCAACGACCCCTGCCGAAACGGTGTTCACCCGGATACCCTGCGGGCCAAGCTCTTGCGCTAAGGTGCGCACCAACGCCTCAAGGGCGGCCTTCGAGGCCCCTATAAACCCATAGTGTGGCATGGCACGCTGGGCGCCCAAACTTGACATCGCCACAATACGGCCGCCATTTTTCATGAGTGGCAGCGCTTTTTGCGCGAGCAAATTGACTGCGAAGGCGTTGGTTTCAAGGCACCAGCGAAAATGTTTTAGGCTCATTTCCATGGCAGGCTTGAGCACGCCCGAGGCGGCGTTGCTAATGATGATATCTAATTGACCAAATTCTTTGGTAATCACCTCAAACATCTCGACCACGCTGTCGGGTACACCGACGCTAGCCTGCACGGCAATCGCGCGCCGCCCCATCGCACGCACGTCGGCGCACACGGCCTCAGCCTCGTCAAAGCTGTTGTAATAATTAGCGATGATGTCACAACCAGCCGTGGCCAGTTTTAAGGCACAGGCGCGGCCGATCCCGCGGGCGGCTCCGGTCACAAGGGCAACTTTGCCAAGTAGGGGCTGACTCATGGTGTTGGGGTGACTCCGGTCAATCGATCAATAAAGAAGTAAAGTTTAACAAGAAGTGGTCACAGCCTCTGCGCCTAAGGCGCTGATGGCTATCAAAAACGCTTATGTATCCCGTCGGCGCACGCGTGCAGAGCTCAGGCAGCTCATCTTGACGCAAAAGGCTATTTGGCAAACGACCGGTTAACCATCTTACAATGTGGCACAGTGTGTGATTTAGGCAATTCTCTTTTTGCATTGTCGGCAATTTACGTTGAAGTGACCCCTGATTCGTGCCTCTGCGGCCCCAATACCCACTTTTAAAGGATCTTGTATGTCTAAGCAGCCTCCGATGCCCGTCATCCCCAGTGTGGTTTCGCATTGGATTCACAACCAGGCCATCACGACTGCCGGTGCGCGTACTCAAGATGTCTTTAACCCGGCCACCGGGCAAGTGGCACGCAAAGTTGAGCTTGCCAGCTTAGAGACAGTTAAGTCTGCCGTTGACAGCGCAAAAAAAGCGTTCGCAGCCTGGGCTGATACGCCTCCGATTCGTCGCGCCCGCATCATGAATAACTTTTTGGCCCTGCTCAACGAACGTAAAGACGAGTTAGCCTCGATCATCACCCAAGAACACGGCAAAGTATTCACCGATGCGCAAGGCGAGGTCATGCGTGGCATCGATATCGTTGAGTTTGCTTGTGGCATGCCACAGCTCTTGAAAGGTGATTTCACCGATCAAGTCTCAACGGGCATCGATAACTGGACACTGCGTCAGCCATTGGGCGTGGTCGCGGGGATCACACCCTTTAATTTTCCCTGCATGGTGCCGTGCTGGATGTTTCCGGTTGCCATCGCAGCGGGTAACTGTTTTATTTTGAAGCCAAGCGAACGCGATCCTTCTGCCTCAATCTTGATGGCGCAGCTATTTAAAGAAGCGGGCCTGCCTGACGGCGTCTTTAACGTGGTGCAAGGCGACAAGGTCGCAGTCGATGCGCTGCTCGAACATCCTGACGTCAAGGCCATTAGCTTTGTGGGCTCAACACCCATCGCACAGTACATTTACCAGCGTGGCGCCGATTTAGGCAAGCGCGTGCAAGCCTTGGGCGGCGCCAAGAATCACATGGTGGTGATGCCTGATGCCGATATCGAACAAGCGGTGGATGGCCTGATTGGCGCAGCCTATGGCTCGGCTGGCGAACGCTGTATGGCGATTTCGGTGGCCGTGCTGGTGGGCGATGTCGCCGACAAAATCGTCCCCTTACTTGCCGAACGTGCCAAGACACTCAAAATCAAAAATGGTCTTGAACTCGACGCAGAAATGGGCCCCATCGTGACACGCCAGGCGCTTGAACGCATCGAAGGCTACATCGAAGTCGGCGTTAATGAAGGCGCCAAACTTGTGGTCGACGGACGCGGGATTAAAGTGGCTGGGCACGAGCAGGGCTTTTTCACCGGTGGCAGCTTGTTTGATCACGTCACCCCTTCGATGCGCATCTACAAAGAAGAAATTTTCGGCCCGGTACTGGGTTGTGTGCGCGTCAAAGATTTTGGCGAAGCGGTTGATTTGATTAATGCTCACGAGTTTGGCAATGGCGTGTCTTGCTACACACGCGATGGTAACGTGGCGCGCGAATTTAGCCGTCGCATTCAAGTCGGTATGGTCGGCATCAATGTGCCGATTCCGGTACCGATGGCATGGCACGGTTTTGGTGGCTGGAAGAAAAGCCTGTTTGGCGATATGCATGCTTACGGCGAAGAAGGCGTTCGGTTCTACACCAAACAAAAATCAGTCATGCAGCGCTGGCCTGAAACCATCGGCAAGGGTGCTGAATTTGTAATGCCGACGGCGAAATAGCAAATGTTCGAGCCGTCTGGGTGCCTCGCCGGGCAGCAAGACGGCTCAACGTACTCAACAATTTTTTGTAATCTCGCCTAGCGTTCTTATCAGGCAATCTAACTAAGCACAATCAGCCTTCAATGACAAAGAAAGCAGTCTGTTTATTAAGCGGTGGTTTAGATTCAACCACGGTGGTCGCCATGGCTCAGCACGAAGGCTATGAAGTTTACGCGCTGAGTTTTCGTTATGGCCAACGCCATTCGATTGAGCTTGAACGGGCCGCCGCCTTTGCCAAACTGCGTGGCGTCACACGTCATGCCGTTTTGGATATCGATCTGCGCAGCTTTGGCGGCTCGGCGCTGACTGCTGATATCGATGTGCCAAAAGGTCATTCTGTAGAGGACATTAGCGCGGGCATCCCCATCACTTATGTACCAGCGCGCAACACAATATTTTTAAGTTTTGCACTCGGCTGGGCTGAGGTGTTGGGCGCACAAGATATTTTTGTAGGCGTCAATGCGATGGACTACAGCGGCTACCCAGATTGTCGGCCTGAGTTCATTGAGGCCTTTGAACACTTGGGCAATCTTGCGACCAAAGCTGGCGTTGAAGGGTCACAACGACTCAAAATTCGTGCACCACTCATCAACATGAGCAAGGCCGATATTATTCGTAAGGGCCTAGAGTTGGGCGTCGACTTTTCAGAAACGACTAGCTGCTACGACCCTGCGCCTGATGGGGCACCGTGCAAACAGTGTGACTCTTGCCTGCTGAGGGCCAAGGGGTTTGCGCAGGTGGGGATCCAAGATCCGTTAGACGCCAAGTTTGCCTGATAGGCCGCTTGAATAAGAACGGACACAACTAAGTGTCCGTTCTTTACCGCAAGCCCTGAACGCTTTGCGCGTCTTTGACTACTGAAGCGCTAACGCAAAGCCTGGCACATAGGTCACCAGCATCAGCACAATCAACATCACGCCCACAAACGGCAGCATCACGCGTGACACGTCGGTAAGTTTCAAGCCACTGATCGCCATTCCGACAAACAAACAATAGCCAATCGGTGGTGCCGCCATACCGATCGCCACGTTCGTGACGATGATCGCCCCAAAGTGAATGGGGCTAATCGCAAAACTATTTGCAATCGCGATCAGCAACGGCCCAAACACGACCATGATGGCGATTTCATCCATCACAGCGGCCGCCAAAAAGAACACTAAATTCAGCACCAGCAGCATGATCCATTTTTCTTGGATATTTGCGGCTAGCCACGTGGCGGCCTTGGGTGCGAGTTGTTCTTGTGCAATCAAAATACCAAAGCCAGCCGAGAACACAATGATTGACATCACGATGGCTGTGACCTTGGTTGAGCGCCAGACGATGTCAGGCAGCTCGCGCCATTTCAAACGCTTTTCAATGACTGTGCCCACGAACAAAGCGTAGACGCAACTCACCACTGCCGCTTCGGTAGGGGTAAAGACACCACCGTAAATACCACCCAATACGATGGCCGGCGCCAGCAGCGCCCAAATGCCATCACGCAAGGCCGCGCGTATTTCAGGCAACTTTGCGCGTGGTTGCGTAGGGATCTTATGTTTTTTGGCATGCCACCAGCACACCACCATCAATCCAGCCGCCATCAACAAGCCAGGCAAAATCCCAGCGCTAAACAGACGTGCGATTGACTGCTCGGCGATTACACCCCAGATCACAAACGCGATCGAAGGCGGGATCAAAGGCGCCAAAATACCAGCACTTACGGCAACCGCGGTGGCAAAAGGCTTGCTGTAGCCGCGCTCGGCCATCGCGGGGATCATAATCGCACCAATTGCTGCAGTCGTCGCAGGCGCAGAGCCAGAAATTGCGGCAAAAATAGCGGCGGCCAATACCGTGACCAGACCCAAGCCACCCGTCAAATGACGCACGAAGACGTCCGCCACTTTAATCAGACGTTGCGATAGCCCGCCTGCAGACATCAACTCGCCGGCCAGCATAAAGAAAGGAATCGCCAACAAAGAAAACGACTGGGTACCAGCCACCACCGTTTGCGGCAGCAACATTGGCTCGATGCCAGACACCACCAAGGACAGCGCAACAACGATGCCAATCGCAAAAGCAAAAGGCACGCCCAGCAGCATCAAGACGCCAAAACCAGCCGATAACAACCAAGCGGTGCTACTCATTTAAAGACTCCGCCCAGGGCAGTAAACGTTCAAACGAAAACAAGGCAATCAGCACGCCAAAGGCAGGTGCGGCTGCGTACAAAAGTTCAATCGGAAAACCAATGGCGGCGGAAGTTGAGCCACGCGTCTCGATCACGTAGTTCCAGCCTGCGTAAGCGATGAACAAGCCTAACGCACACATCATCAACGAGACTAACGCATCAACCGCGCCGTGCAATGACTTAGGCAATAAGCCAATCACTAAATCCATACGTGCGTGCGTGAGGCGTCTGATGCCGATCACAGTAGAGATCACCACCACCCAGGCAAATCCGAGCAAAGCAAGCTCTTCGCTCCAGGAAAGGGCCTTACCAAATACGTAACGCAAAAAGACCTGTGCGCTCAGTGCCAACAACATCAGCAGCACAATCGTGACTGCCGCCATTTTTAAAACGCTTTCAAGCTTGTCAAACCAGTGACGCATACAAATTTTCCAGTCTAAAAATATCTCTGCAAAAAGGCGCTCAATTGAGCGCCTTTTTTTAAAGATTTTACTTCACTGCGTCGAGTGCCTGATTGATCAGCGCATCGCCTACAGCGACACGTGATTTATCGTAAATCGATTGCACTGACTTACGAAACGGTGCAACGTCGGCCACTTTGTTGATGATCATGCCCTTTTGCGCTAAGCCCGTCAGCAAGGCCTTTTCGTTAACTAAGGCGGCTGCGCGCTGCTCGGCAGTGGCCGTCTTGGCAGCGGCCATCACGGCTGCTTTTTGGTCGGGGGTCAACTTATCCATCGAGCGCTTTGAAATCAGCAAGGCGATCGCTGAGTAAGTATGATTGGTCATCGACAAAAACTTTGTGACTTCGTACATTTTTGAACTGTCGATCACAGCAACGGGGATTTCGAGGCCGTCAATGGTGCCCTGCTGAACTGCGGTAAACACCTCGCCCCAGGCCATCGGCACCGCCGCACCACCCAACGAGGTGAACATGTCGATGTACATCGGGTTTTGCATCACGCGATACTTAACACCGGTTACGTCAGCAGGCACGCCAACTGGCTTCTTGTTGTTCACCATCTGGCGAAAGCCGCCTTCCATGTAACCCAGTACGATCACGTTTTTCTTGGCCAGCAGCGCAGACAAATCGCTGCCAAGTTTGCCATCTAAGGCTTTACGCGCTTGCTCTTCGCTTGAGTACAAGAATGGTAAATCGTTGACCTGATACGCTGGCTCGATTTGAGCAATGACTGCGTTGGTCATGATCGTCATGTCGACCGTACCAAAGCGCACGGCCTCCATCACTTGCTTTTCTTCGCCCAGTTGGCGATTTGGATACAACTGGACTTCGATCGAACCCTTCGAATTTTCTTCAACGGCTTTCTTGAAGGCTTTGGCGCCCACGGTGTACGGATCGGTGGCGCTATCCGCGGTGGTCCAACCAAGTTTTAAGACGGTTTTTTGAGCAAAAGCTTGGGTGGGTGCGCCCAGTGCGAAGGTTGCGGCAACCAAGGCTGATAGTGCAAATAAGTGACGACGTTTCATAAGATCTCCAAGATTAAAAGTTTAGGCTTTTTGAACAAACGGGGCGAAGTCATAAAGAACTTCAGGGTTTTTAACAAGAATTTGTTGGCGTAAGCCTGCATCAGGCAACCATTTAAACACTGCATCTGCAATGTCACCGTCGTTAGGCATGGGTGCCGGGATATTCGGATGAGGCCAGTCTGTGCCCCACACGAGGCGATCGGTTCGCGTGGCCAGCAAGGCCTCCACAAAACCTTGAATCGCTGCCCACTTACCAGCGGGCTCAACCACTCGATAGGCACCTGAGAGCTTCACCCAAGCGATGCCCTCTTTGACCAGTGCGCACATATTCTTAAAGCCCGCATCATTGACATCAGGCTTTGAGGGATGGCCGAAGTGATCGAACACGACAGGCACGCCCAGCTTAGCCGCCCAAGCAGGGATCTCGGGCTGCGCAGCGACGTCTACCAAAAACTGGATATGCCAGCCAAAGGGCTGCAAGCGCTTAGCAAGACTTTCGGCATCACTCAGTTGACCGCCGCCCGCAAATAAAATGTTCAGGCGCGTCCCGCGCGTACCCGCCTGATGTAGTTTTTCAATTTCTTTGTCCGACACATCCAAGGGCAAGACACCGACCGCACGCAAGCGCTCTGGGTGAGCACGTAGCGTGTCATAGAGCGTGGCATGGTCGTGGCCGTACACCGAAGGGTGAACGAGCACCGCACGATCGGCGCCGATGGCATTGTTCATCGCTTCAAAGGCGGCCCAAGGTGCCAAGCTTGGCGTATACGAACGGTTCGCGGTGTAAGGGTATTTCGCAGCCTCTTCAAAAACATGAAAATGGCAATCGACCGTACCCGCAGGCAATTTTTGCTTGGGCGCAACTGTTGGATCAAAAGGTAAATAAGAAGTAGTCTGCATAACGGTTGTTTTGTCTCGGTACGTGCAGGGCTGTCTAGGCAGTCAGCCCCGCCAATTATCGCGGGACTAAAAAAAACGAAGACCTGCCATTTGTTGCGAGGCTTTAAAATAAAACTAGGCCCCGTCTCATGATCCGGCACGATATCACAGTGGCACCTTCTGAAGCTAGCCATTCGTGCGTATGGCCTGAGGCAGACAAGGTCAGGGGGCTGACACGCAGCGCATGCACCTAGCGCGCCCTAGCGAAAACCCTTACATACGTAACCCAGTGCGCGCGTCAAACAGATGCAGGCGATCGGCGCGCGGCTTAGCGTAAATCGTTGCACCTACTTTCGGTGCCTGTTGCTCTTCATGAATACGCACAATCAGTGGCTCT
>JBIIWK010000352.1:0-2901 GCA_044338955.1 Burkholderiaceae bacterium | reverse complement strand
GCGGCAGCAAGCTGGCGTGAATATTCAGACACCCGTAGCGTGGTGTGGTGAGCACCCAGCTTGGCAAGATGAGGCCATAGGCGGCCACCACTAAAACGTCAAGCGCGGCCGCGTCAAGAGCTGCTTGCGCGCTGCGTGCCTCGTCTGGGTATTTGCCGTCAAGGCGCAAACTGCGTGGTTGCACCACAGCGATTTCGTGCTTGAGGGCGCACTGCTTTACGGCGCTAGGCGTGAGCTTAAGTCCTCGTCCAGAGGGGCGATCAGGCTGAGTGAGCACTAACGGCACCTTAAACCCAGCTGCCAGAATCGCCTGCAGAGCCTGGGCCGAAAACTCGGGCGTGCCGGCAAATCCGACCCGCAAAGGGGGCGAGATTGTCGTCGAAGGCGGTGGTGCTGTTGCAGCCATATTGCTCGAGATCCTGTGCAGAGACGGGTGATTGATCCGCCGCTAATGGTCGCTATTTAGGATGAGGCTTGAGAGTTGGCCAAGGTGGGGGCGTGACCCCACTAAATCTTTTCGGCCCACAAGTCGTACTCGTCAGAGTCTGTGACCCGCACCCGCACCATGTCGCCCGGCTTCAGGGGCACCGCACTATCCACAAACACGCTGCCATCGATTTCTGGGGCATCGGCGCTTGAGCGCCCGACTGCGCCTTCGTCGTCAACCTCGTCGATCAGCACATCAAATTCTTTCCCAACTTTACGCGCCAGACGCTCGGTTGAAATCGCTTGCTGATGGGCCATAAAACGGTCGTAACGCTCTTGCTTGACCTCATCGGGCACGGCACCTTCAAGCGCATTGGCGGGGGCACCCTCGACGGGTGAATATTGAAAACAGCCGACGCGGTCGAGTTGCGCCTCAGACATCCAGTCAAGCAAATATTGAAACTCGCTTTCGGTTTCGCCCGGAAACCCAACAATGAAGGTTGAGCGCAACGTAATGTCGGGGCACTGCTCGCGCCAGCGATGGATCCGCGCCATCGTGCGGTCTTCAAAGGCAGGGCGTTTCATGGCCTTCAAAATGCGTGGGCTGGCGTGCTGAAACGGGATATCGAGATAAGGCAAAATCTTGCCTTCGGCCATCAACGGGATCACTTCGTCGACATTGGGGTAGGGGTAGACATAATGCAGGCGCACCCAAATACCTAATTCGGATAAGGCCGAGCAAAGCTCGGTCATGCGGGTTTTAACGGGCCGGCCGTTCCAGAAGCCGCTACGGTACTTGACGTCTACGCCATAGGCGCTGGTGTCTTGCGAAATCACCAACAACTCTTTGACGCCGGCGCGCGCCAGGCGTTGGGCTTCGTCAAGCACATCCCCCACGGGGCGGCTGACCAGATCGCCACGCATCGAGGGGATGATGCAGAAGCTGCAGCGGTGATTACAACCTTCAGAGATTTTGAGGTAAGCGTAGTGGCGCGGGGTCAGTTTGATCCCTTGTGGCGGTACCAAATCTGTAAACGGATCGTGCAAGGGGTTGGGCGGCGCAGCTTCGTGCACCGCACGCACAACCTGTTCGTACTGCTGTGGCCCAGTGACCGCCAGTACGCTGGGGTGTACCGCACGAATCACCGATTCATCGACCCCCATGCACCCGGTCACAATGACGCGGCCATTTTCGGCGATGGCTTCGCCAATTGCATCTAAGGATTCGGCTTTGGCGCTATCGATAAAGCCGCAGGTATTGACTACCACCACATCGGCATTGTTGTAGTCAGGAACAATTAAATAGCCTTCAGTGCGCAGCTGCGTGAGAATGCGCTCTGAGTCGACCAGCGCTTTGGGGCATCCGAGACTGACAAAACCGACTTTTGGGGAGGACATAACACGTCACCTGGCAGGCCGCGGCCCGCATGAAAGAGATCAGGATTTTACCCGCGATCGGCGCTAGCCCCTACAATCACCCCATGACGCAATCTGCCCCCGCACTCTCTGATAGTTTATTGGCCGCCGCGCGCGCCATTGGCGCTGTTGAAAATGGCCAGTCTTTGACCGAAGCCCTACTCGACGTCGCACCTGATTTACGACCCTCGGCACAGGCCTTGAGCTTCTACGCCATGCGGCACTGGGGCCAGGCGATGGCGCTGCGCCGGCTGCTACTTGATCGCGTACCGCCAAATCCTACCGTCTTTGCGCTACTTGGATTGAGCTTGCTGCTGCTCGAGGTCGCGCTCAGTGATCCTGCTGAACGTGACCCTACAGCACCCACCTACACGGTGCACACCTTAGTCGATCAGGCGGTACAGGCCACCCAAGGGCAGCGCGACACGCTAAATTTCAAAGGTTTAGTCAACGCGATTTTGCGTCGTTTTCAGCGCGAGCGCGCCGCGTTGCTGTCGCAACTCGCACAAGACCTTGAGGCTCAGTACAACCATCCCAAGTGGTGGATTGAAGCGCTGCAAACGGCGTATCCGCAAGACTGGCAACGCCTGCTTGAAACGGCCAACGTGCATCCGCCTCTGACATTGCGGGTCAACGTGCGTGCGACCACGCGCGAGGCCGTTGAACAGGCCTTTGCCGCAGTGGGCATCGCAGCAACGCCTTTCGGTGTGGCCGGCCTGGTGCTTGAGGTGCCCCGCCCGATTGCTTCGCTGCCGGGCTACGCGCAAGGTTGGTGGTCGGTGCAAGACGCAGGCGCACAGCTTGCGGCCCCGTTGCTTGAGCTGAAAGATGGCATGCGTGTCTTGGATGCGTGCGCGGCCCCGGGCGGCAAAACCGCACACATGCTTGAACTCGCTGCACTCAAACTGACTGCGCTTGACATCGACAACGCACGGATGGGCCGCGTCGAGCAAAATCTTGAACGCTTAGGTTTGCTCAATGATGATGTTGAGCTGATCGCCGAAAGCGCAATGCGGGCGCATACGTGGTGGGATGGCAAGCCGTTCGATGCTGTGTTGG
>JBIIWK010000110.1:0-10297 GCA_044338955.1 Burkholderiaceae bacterium | reverse complement strand
GCGCCATCGATTTGGTAGGCGCAAAGCCCGCAAACACAAACCCCGGGTGAGCGTCGGTTGTCACGCCGGTCGCCATCAGCGCAGCAATCACCGCGCTGGGCCCAGGCAGGGGTACGACTTTCAGGCCAGCTGCGTGCACCGCTTGAACGACTCGCCCCCCGGGGTCGCTGACGGCCGGCGACCCCGCGTCAGACACCAGAGCCACACGCTGACCCGCTTGTAACCGCTCGACAATCGCGGCTGCCGCACTGGCTTCGTTGTGCCGGTGCACCGCAATCAAGGGGGTCGTGATGCCCCACGCGTCCATGAGGGTACGGCTCGCACGGGTATCCTCAGCCGCGATCACATCTGCGCGATCCAGAGCCTGCCATCCACGCAAGGTCAGATCCCCCAGGTTGCCGATCGGCGTAGCGACCACATACAGCGCATGGGTAGGCCAAGACTGCGCGTCGACGCGCAGTCCGACACGCTGCCAGGCATCAGGCAAATCTTCAGGTAGGACAGGTTCGGTCATGCTGCTTCACGGGAGAGGTGAATTGTGGCAGTGTAGTACGCCTGTCGATAGATGTCCGGCTTGCAACTTACCAGAGCCCACCCTCTGAGCATCCAAGCCGTGACACTTGACCCTCACAACCACAATTCATGTCCGTGCGACCGCTCAGACACGCTTCCTCCGGCAACACTTTAGTCCATGACAGCAGACCAATCACCCGTTGAACCCTTGTTTTTAATTGCACAACAGGCGCAACGTAAAGCCCTGCAGGCGCGCAAGCGCAAACTTGCCAGGCAAGCGCGGGCCAAGCCTGATCTCAATCAAATGACCCGCGCGCCTCAGCGCTCGCCGCGTCAGCAAATCGGCGATCACTACGAACAAGCAGCCTGGCGTCTGGCGCAACAGGCCGGCTGCCAACTGTTAGGTCGGCAACTTGCCTGCCCGCTAGGCGAGCTCGACTTGGTCGTGCGTGATGGCGCACACTTGGTGTTTATCGAAGTCAGGCGGCGCGCCTCAAAGCGCTTTGGGGACGCGGCGGCAAGCGTCTCAGACGCCAAGCAACGACGCTTTTTACGTGCTGCGCAATGGTGGCTGCCTAAGCTCGTGAGCCGTCATTTTGACCGACAAATTCCCACCTACCGGCTGGACGTCATCGCCTTTGAATCCGACGGGGCGGTCTGGTATCGCGATGCTGTTCGCCTCGCTCAGGATAAATGAGATAATTCAGCATTCATTGCTTTCGCGTACACCATGGATCTCGCCGCTAAACTGACCGCTCATTTCGAAGACAACATGGCTGCCACACAGCGCAGCATGGAAGTTCTGTCTGCGCCGCTGTTGCGCGCCATTGACCTGTGCTTTGGCTGCGTCACCAACAACGCCAAAATGCTCGCTTGCGGCAACGGCGGTTCGGCAGCCGATGCCCAGCACTTTATCGCCGAGCTGGTGGGGCGCTTCGAACGCGACCGCTTGCCGCTCGCGGGCGTAGCACTCAACACCGACACTTCAATTTTGACCGCAGTGGGTAATGACTACGGCTTTGATCAAGTCTTTGCGCGGCAAATTATGGCGCTAGGTCAACCAGGTGATGTGCTGGTCGCGATCTCAACGAGTGGCAACTCAACCAATGTGCAACTCGCGATTGAAGCTGCGCACGCACGTGAAATGAAAGTGATTGCACTGACGGGCAAAGGGGGCGGCACCATCGGCAACTTGCTGCTGCCCGATGACATCCATTTGTGTGTTCCACACGATCGCACGATGCGCATTCAAGAAGTTCATATTCTTTTGCTACACCTGCTATGCGATGGCATTGACACGTTATTACTCGGAGACCCCGCATGAGACTGCTTGCCCCTTTTGTTCGTCCCCTGACGCTCTGTCTTGCCTTAGCCGGCACAAGCGCTCTATTGCAAGGCTGCATTCCTCTGCTGGTAGGCGGCGCCGCTGCCACGACCGGCTTTGTGGTGGTTGATCGGCGCACCGTCGCACAGCAAGTCGAAGACAAAACCATCGAAATCAAAGTCGGCAGTGCCATTCGCTCAAAATTTGGGGATAGCGTACGTGTCAATATCAATAGCTACGAAAGTGTTGTGCTCGTCACCGGCGATTCGCTGGGTAACGACCGTAAAGCCGACATTACTGAGATCGCCAGAACAACCCAAAGCGTCAAATCCGTGTCCAACCAAGTCAATGTGGTCAAAGAAACCGCTTCGTTTGGCGAGCTCAGCAACGACACCTGGATCAGTTCTAAAGTGATGACAACGCTGGCGACCACCAACGAGATCCCCTCGCGCACGATTGTGGTGGTGACCGACCGCAGCGTGGTGTATCTGATGGGCCTGGTGACCCAACGCGAGGGCGACCTCGCCGCGGCGGCCACCGCCCAAGTTAGCGGTGTCAAACGCGTTGACAAGCTCTTTCAAGTGATCTCGGCTGCCGAAGCCAACAAGCTCGATGACTCGAATCGCGTGTTCAACAAAACATCCAGCAGTAACACGACACCCCTAGGCGAGGCTCCCGCCGCTGCAACACCGGCTAGTGGCGCTGGCGTTGAAGTTCTTCCGATCAAATGAAAAAACTGTTCGCCGCGGCCGTGTTGATTACACTCGGCGTTCTGGGCGTTTGGCTGTTTGCCAGCCCGCCCGCGCAAGCGCCCGAAGTCACTTTTGCAACACTCTCAGGCAAGCAGTTAAAAATGTCTGAGCTGCGCGGCAAGGTCGTACTCGTTAAGTTTTGGGCAACGAGCTGTGTCACCTGTGTCGCGCAAATGCCCGACAGCATCGAAAACTACAGCAAATACCATGCTCAGGGCTTTGAAATCATCGCCGTCGCCATGCAATACGACCCTGCCAACTACGTGATTAACTTTGTTGAGACGCGCAAGCTTCCCTTTACCGTCGCACTCGATACGGTGGGGCAAGTCGCTCAGGCTTTCGGTGACGTCAAGCTAACGCCAACCGCTTTTCTCATCGATAAAAATGGTCGTATCCTCAAGCGCTATTTAGGCGAGTACAACAAAGCAGAGTTTCGCGGCACGCTCGAAAAAGCACTCGCAGGCTAAGGCGTTCGCCGCACACTACAATTATTCAAATTTTACTGACGCCTCTCTTCCCTCAACACGCCTCTACTGTTGCAAACGCCCCATGACTAGCCAGCCCCAATCCTCACAGATGCCTCCTGAAGTCGTTGCAAAAGTTTTGTCTGAAAGCTTGCCTTACATCAAGCGTTTTCATGGCAAAACGATCGTGATTAAATATGGTGGCAACGCCATGACCGAAGAAGTCTTACAACGCAGCTTTGCGCACGATGTGGTGCTGCTTAAGCTGATCGGCCTCAATCCCATTGTGGTTCATGGCGGCGGCCCGCAAATTGACGAGGCGCTGCGCCGCATTGGCAAAAAAGGGACGTTCGTACAAGGTATGCGCGTCACTGATGCCGACACCATGGAAGTCGTCGAGTGGGTGCTAGGCGGTCAAGTACAGCAAGACATCGTACTGATGATCAATGAGGCGGGCGGCAAGGCCGTTGGCTTGACTGGCAAAGACGGCTGTTTAATTCAGGCCAAAAAGAAACTCATGCCCAACAAAGAAGACCCTTCTAAACCGATCGATATCGGTTTTGTAGGCGACATTGAGCATGTCGAGCCCGCGGTCGTCAAAGCCCTGCAAGACGATCAGTTTATTCCGGTGATTTCACCGATTGGCTATGGCGAAGATGGCTTGGCGTACAACATTAATGCTGATGTCGTGGCCGGAAAAATGGCCGAAGTCTTGGGCGCAGAAAAACTGCTCATGATGACCAACACACCAGGCGTGCTCGATAAAGACGGCAAACTGTTGCGCTCGCTTTCGGCCACGACCATTGACGCCTTATTTGCCGATGGCACGATTTCGGGCGGCATGCTGCCAAAAATTTCGTCAGCGCTTGACGCGGCGCGCAACGGCGTGAAGTCCGTGCACGTTGTAGACGGTCGTGTGCCACACTGTTTGTTGCTTGAGATCTTGACCGACCGAGGGGTCGGCACCATGATTTCATCCGACTAAGCGGTCAGTGCCTCGTCTGCGGTTTCCTCAACATCCCCCGGTGCGTTCGCGCCGGGCTGGTGTGCATCGCCCCTTGCCCAGCGCTAGTAAGGGCCTGGGGGCGACGCTCAACACTCAACAAACGCCGGTTTGGCTGTTTGATCTTGACAATACGCTGCACGACACCTCGCACAAAATTTTTCGCGAAATCAATCTTGGCATGACCGCTGCGGTCATGGAGAGCCTCGACCTCGATGAGGCCGCGGCAAACGAACTACGCACCCGCTACTATCGGCGTTACGGCGCTACCCTGCTTGGGTTGGTGCGACATCACAACATTGACCCGCACGCCTTTTTACAACGCAGTCATGCTTTTGAAGTTGCCCCACTCGTCAAAGCCGAACGCGGGCTACGCGATAAGCTCAATCGCTTACCTGGGCGCAAAGTACTAGTCACCAATGCGCCTTTGCATTACGCCCGGGCAGTGCTCAAACACTTGGGGATTTTGCGCTGCTTTGACCACCTCTGGGGTATCGAACAAATGCAGTTTCTGGGTCGCTTTCAGCCCAAGCCCTCAGTCGCGCTCATGCGCTACATCCTGGCCCACGAGGGTGTTCACCCCAGGCGCGCCGTGTTGGTTGAGGATACGATTGAAAACCTACGCAGTGCCCGTAAAGCGGGCTTACGCACGGTGCATATCTTTCACCCTGGTTCGCAATTTGGCCGCTTCAAAAGCGGACGTCCCGATTTTGTCGACTTGCGGGTAAACTGCGTGGGCGACCTATTATTGCGCAAGCGACCCCTGCGAGGCGTGTAAGTTACGCCGGCTTTTTTCAATCCTTCATGTTGCGCGAGATGACCATGTCAGTCAAAACAGGCGAACGCAAACATCAGATCTTGCAAATGTTGGCAGAAATGCTCGAGCAACCCAGAGCTGCCCGCATCACGACTGCTGCGCTAGCCGCTCGTCTGCAATGCTCTGAAGCAGCCCTTTACCGGCACTTTGCCAGCAAAGCGCAAATGTTTGAAGGCCTGTTTGAATTTATTGAAACCACCGTTTTTACCTTGGTTAATCAAATCGTTGCCAGTGAAACCGATGGTGTCGAGCAGGCGCACAAAGTTGCAGTGATGTTGGTGACGTTTGCCGAACGCAATCGCGGCATGACGCGGGTGCTCAGCGGTGACGCACTCGTCACCGAAGATGAAAGGCTGCAAGTCCGGGTCAGTCAGATTACCGAGCGCATTGAAACGACTTTTAAACAAGCGCTGCGCAGTGCGATCACCGGCGGCACACTTGCGCCAACCACTGAAATCACACCTATGGCAGCACTGTTAACGCATTGTGTCTTGGGCAGTTGGCTGCGCTTTGCGCAGAGCCGCTGGCAGGCGACCCCCGCCACGCACATCGACGCGCAATTGCGTCTGATTTTGCGCTAACCTTCAGTCGCCAACGACACGACCAGCGCACACCGGGCAACCTGGATCACGCTGTACTTTCACACGGTGCCAGTCCATCTCAAAGGCATCCAAAATCAATAACTGACCCTTTAAAGATTGCCCGACCTGGGCTAAGACTTTGATCGCCTCGGCAGCTTGCATGCTGCCAATAATGCCGACCAGTGGGGCAAAGACGCCTGTCGACGCGCAAGTGATCGCCTCGACATCCTCGGCCTCAGGAAACAAGCAGTGATAACAGGGTGCTGCAGGGTCGCGCGGGTCAAACACACTAATTTGCCCTTCAAACCGAATAGCAGCGCCCGAGACTAAAGGTGTGTTGTGTTTGACACACGCGCGATTAATCGCATGGCGCGTGGCAAAATTATCCGTGCAATCTAAAACCACGTCGACTTGAGCGATCTGCGCGTCAAGCGACTCGGCATCCATGCGCGTGGTCAGGGCCTGAACGATGATATCTGGGTTGAGTGCGAGCATAGACTCGCGCCCAGACTCGGCTTTTAATTGGCCCAGCCGATGGGTGGTGTGCAAAATCTGACGCTGCAAATTACTGATCTCAACGGTGTCGTGATCAGCCAAAATAATGGTGCCCACACCGGCAGAGGCCAGATACATCGCGGCCGGCGAGCCCAACCCACCCGCACCTACGATGAGGGCCTTGCCCGCCAGAAGCTTTTCTTGCCCCTCAATGCCAAATTCATCGAGCAAGATATGTCTGGCATAACGAAGCAATTGCGCATCGTTCATTTGCGAGTCGCAGCACCCTCACTTGGCGACACAGCTTTAGGTGTAGCACCCTCGCTTGTTTGCGCCGCTGTGACAGCTTTAGGGCGCGCCACAGCTTTTTGCAATGGCTTGCCGTCTAAGAAATTAATCGCTTGTTGTAACTGAAAATCGTCAGGCGCGCCAAACGTGAACACCTTAGTGGTGTCGGCCAAAGGAGGCTCGTCAGCGGTACCTTTTACTTCAGCTTCGGTTTGACGGTTACTGAGATGGCGCTGTAGATCAGCCTCGCGCGGCACCCTGAATAAATCTCCTTCAGCGGTATCGGCCACAATCTCATCGGGGACGATACCGGTCGCCTGAATAGAGCGGCCGTTAGGCGTGTAATAGCGTGAAGTGGTGAGCTTAATCGCGGTGTTTTCAGAGATCGGCAAAATAACCTGTACCGAGCCCTTGCCAAACGTGCGGTTACCCATGATCAGGGCGCGCTTGTGGTCTTGCAGCGCACCAGCCACAATTTCAGACGCTGAGGCAGAGCCCACATTGACCAAAACCACCATGGGTATGGTTTTGACCCAAGCAGGCAAGCCAACAAGGTAATCAGACTCGCTGCGTAGGTAATCTGACGCCACTGCCAAGTATTTATGCTTTGCATCCGCTACACGGCCGTCGGTCGATACCACCAGCGCGTTGGGCTGAAGAAAAGCGGCCGACACACCGATCGCGCTATTTAGCAAGCCACCCGGATCGTTGCGCAGATCAAGAATCAAGGCGCGTGGGGCGCCTTTCACACTTAAGTCTTTGAGGTGGCGCACGAGGTCTGAACCGGTCTTTTCTTGAAACTGTGCAATCCGCACATAACCGATGTTGTTGTCGAGCATTTTGCTGCGCACGCTACGCACGCGAATCGTATCGCGCACAATTTTGATCACGATGGGTTGCGCCTGGCCTTGCCGAATAATCGACAGCGTGATCGGTGTTTTCACCGGGCCACGCATCATCTTGACCGCCTCAGTCAGCGATAGACCTTTGGTTGACGTATCGTTGATTTTTGAAATCAAATCACCTGCACGAATACCAGCACGGGCAGCAGGCGTGTCTTCGATTGGCGAGATCACCTTGATCATGCCATCTTCTGTGCCAACCTCAATGCCTAAGCCACCAAACTCGCCTTGCGTTGCGGTTTGCATTTCTTTAAACGCATCGGCATCCAGATACGCCGAGTGTGGATCAAGATCAGACAGCATCCCAGCAATCGCACCATCAATCAGTTTTTTATCTGTGACGGGCTCGACATAATTATTTTTAATCGCAGACAGGACATTCGAAAATTGTCTTAATTCATCAAGCGGCAAGGGCGAGCCACGCTGCGCGAGCGCGGTGATCCCCATGCTGAGCAAGATGCCGGCCACAATACCAACCGATACCAGACCAAAACCATGTATTTTGCGAGTGCCCATGCACGTTCCTGAGTTGAAAACCGTTGAAGCTAACTGCTTGCGACTGCGCGACGCGTTTTAGCGCGCCAAAAGTTGAACGGGGTCGACCGCTGACCCACGATGCCGTATTTCGAAGTATAAAGCCGAATCCACCTGCCCACCGGTACTTCCTGCAAGGGCAATC
Organism: Burkholderiaceae bacterium; assembly: GCA_044338955.1. GTDB lineage: Bacteria > Pseudomonadota > Gammaproteobacteria > Burkholderiales > Burkholderiaceae_B > Zwartia. The sequence goes on along the minus strand of JBIIWK010000110.1, from coordinate 2,479 downwards.
GTCTCGCCGACCTGGACCGCATCGCCAATTTGTTTAAGCAAACTTTGGTTGTAGGCGTAGACGCTGAGATATTGTTGCCCGTGATCAATAATGATCAAATTTCCAAAACCACGCAACCAGTTTGCGTAAACCACAGTGCCTGAAGCCACAACCTGCACAGAGGCCCCTTCAGGCGCCCGCAGCAACACACCGCGCCAGACCCCGCCTTCGGGTCGGTCAGTGCCAAAACGCGCCATCACTTGCCCCTTGACCGGCCAACGCAGCCCAGGCTTGAGCCCGGAGCCAGCCGCTTGCGTTGACGCAGTACGTTCGGCTGAGCGCGCAGACGCCGCAGCGGTCTCGGCTTGCGCAGCTTGGCGCTCTTTGGCCTGGCTTGCTTCTTGGGCCTGGCGCCGCGTCTGCTCTTGACGCGCTTGCTCGACCTGGCGTGCTGCCTCGGCTTTGCGGGCTGTCTCGGCGGCCTGCGCAGCCTCTCTGGCGGCCTCTACCTGCCCCGCTAAATTGTCCACCAGGTCTGACAGCCGCTTGTCGTCTCGGCCAAGCGTTGCGGCTTCAGCCCGCTGAGCTTGTAATTGACCTTCAATTCGGGCTAACACCGTGGCGCGCTCTCTTTTTTGCACCTCAAGTAGCGTTTTTTGCTCGGTCGTTTCTTGAACCAGACGCACCACATCCTGCCGCCGCAACTCGGTTTTTGCTTCAATCTCGGCCAAACGCTCGATTTCATTTTTGACCGCCGTCACCGCCAGCGACCGCGCCCGCGAGATGTAATCCAGATAGGTCAAATCACGACCAATTTGCTGCGGGTCGTCGCCTGACAGCAAGGCCGTCCAGGGCGAAAGACCGCTTGAGTACTGCTTGCGTAATTGATTAGACAGCTCATCGCGCCGTGCAACGAGCACGCCAAACTGTCGCTTAAATTGAACTTGCAACTCATCGAGCTCTGACTGCGCCTGGCGCAACTGCGTGCCCAGCTCGGCCATCCGTCGCGTAATCACCGAAATGGCCGCCTCAGAGACCTGCAGCGCATCGGCAGCCTCTTTACGCAGCGCCTCACGCTCATTGAGTTCTTTTTGCAAAAGCCCAATGCGCGCACGCAGCTCGACGCGTTCGCGCTCAGCCTGCGCTTGTTTGGCGGCAATTTCGGCCGTAGAAGCGCACGCAGCGCCAAAAACCGCTAACCCACTGAGCGCCCCACACAGCCAACGGGTGAGCTGGCGCATGCGCTTAATCCTTTTTGGCCTTACCTTGCGCCGCAACGGCCGCCATCGCCGCCTGGATTTCGGCGGGATCGCCCAAGTAATAGTGCCGGATGGGTTTTAAATCTTGATCGAGTTCATACACCAGCGGTTGCCCAGTGGGGATGTTCAGATGAACGATCTCGTCGTCTGACACGCCATCAAGGTGTTTAATCAAGGCGCGCAAGCTGTTGCCATGGGCAGCCACGAGCACCCTGCGACCCGCGCGAATAGCGGGGGCGATGCTTTCGCTCCAGAAAGGCAACACCCGTGCCACGGTGTCTTTTAAGCACTCGGTTGCCGGCAACTGTTCGGGCGTGAGCTTGCTGTAGCGCGAATCAAACCGCGGGTGACGCTGGTCGTCTAAGGCAATGGGATTGGGCGCAATCGCATAGGCACGACGCCAAATCAACACTTGCTCATCACCATATTGTGCGGCCATTTCGGCTTTATTTAGGCCTTGCAAATCACCATAATGCCGCTCGTTTAAGCGCCAGCTGTTATGAATCGGCACATACATCGTACCCATTGCATCGAGCGTCAGCCAAAGCGTGCGAATTGCGCGCGTCAACACCGAGGTATAGGCCAAATCGAAGCCGTAGCCTTTTTCTTTAAGTAATTCGCCCGCTTTGCGCGCTTGCTCGCGGCCGGCTTCGGTCAAATCGACATCGGTCCAACCGGTAAAGCGGTTTTCGAGATTCCATTGGCTTTCGCCGTGACGCATTAAGACTAATTTATACATGGCTGACACAGGTTAAAGTGTGAAGGAAGACACCATTTTATAATTGTCTGACGCGACACGCCCACCCTCCCCGATAATTTAGGGGTTAACCGTACTTATTTGGACACACCGTGGATTTTTTCTCCAATCAAAACAACCTGCTTCTGATAGCCGTCGCGCTAGGTTCAGGGCTGGCGCTCTCTTGGCCCATGATCCAACGCAGCCGTGCCGGCGCGGCGATTTCAAGCACCCAAGCGGTACAAATGATGAACCACCAGCATGCGGTGCTAGTCGACATTCGCCCCTCTGAGGCCTTTAATGCTGGCCACGTGCCCCAAGCCCGCAACGTGCCCTTAGGCGACCTTGAAAAAAAAGCTGGAGCCCTGCCCAAAAATAAGCCGATTATTGTGATTTGCGATATCGGCCGTAGTGCGATCGGCGCAGCAACGCGCTTACGCAAACTTGGGTTTACTGAAGTGGTCACCCTCGACGGCGGTCTGAAAGCCTGGATGACCGCCGGACT
>JBIIWK010000109.1:0-10298 GCA_044338955.1 Burkholderiaceae bacterium | reverse complement strand
AACGCATTTTTAAAGGGCTCGGGATCAATCTGAAACAAAGGCTGACCAGCGGTGACAGCGCTACCCTCTTCGTACAGCCGTTTGACCAAAATGCCACCAACGCGCGTACGCACTTCGGTCTCTTTGGCGCCTTCGGCCTGAGCAGTAATTTCAAGAATATTTGGCAATGTGACCGGTGTGGCCTCGATGACTGACACGGGCAACGCAGGAGGCGCGCCCGCCCCCCCCTGCGCAAGAGCGGTTGCGCTCAGCATGACAGACACGGCCGCGAGCCCGAATGCACTGCTGAGTTGGCGTACATGCGCCCGAAGCGCGAACACGATGTCAAGCAACGAGGGCCAGCCACGCAAGGGATGGTCGTTCACTAATTTGACCCCGCGCAGATTATTCTTCGTGCAGACCGCCTGACTCATGGCACTTTCCTAAACTTGTATAGCCTACCATTCTATACGGGTTAACCCATAGATGCGTACCACCACCCCCGTTTGAAAGAATAATCTCTGAATGAAAGAGAGCAATCCTTGACCAAGAGCTCGGAATACCGAGCCAAGGCAAGGGATTGCCTGACCGAAGAAGGTGCGCAATCTTTGGGCTATTTAAGTTGCCGACAGATCTCGGCGGTCACGTCAGAGCACGACGCCAATCCACCCAAATCGCGTGGGATCGCCTTGCCAGCCGCCAAGGTTGCCTCGACGGCGCGCTCGATACGTTCTGCTGCGGTAATCAGGCTCGCATCGTTGTGTCGATCGCCTAGCCAGCGCAACATAAACGAGCCCGACAAGATCGTTGCCAAGGGGCTAGCAATATTTTGGCCCGCAATGTCGGGGGCCGATCCGTGCGCGCCCTGAAACAGGCCATGATTGTCGCCTAATTCACCCGAGGGTGCGATCCCCATTCCGCCAACCGTGGCCGCACCCAGATCCGAAATGATGTCGCCAAACATGTTTTCGGCCACGATCACATCATAAAACTCGGGGCGTTTGACCAGATGCACGGTAATCGCATCAACATAGGCGTAATCAATTGCCACGTCAGGGTAGTCTTGGGCCACCTCGTCACAGACGGATCTGAAAAAAGCATAACTGCGCAAAATGTTGGCCTTATCGCAGACCGTCATCCGGCGCACCCCGTCGTGGGGCGAACCATTGCGCTTGCGCGATAACTCAAACGCAAATTTGGCGATCCGCGAAACACCCTTGCGGGTAAGAACCAGAGTATCCGTGGCGACCTCACCGCGCAACAGTACACCGGCCCCTCGACTGGCGTATAAGCCTTCAGTGTTTTCGCGCACGATGATGTAATCGATGTCACCGGCTTTACGATTTTTAAGCGGAGAAAAATCGCCCTGATAGAGGCGAATCGGCCGCACGTTGGCGTACAAATCAAGTTTGAAGCGCAGCTGCAGGTGCAAGTCGTTGCCGACCTCAGTACCATCGGGATAGGTCACGCTTGGCAACCCTGCAGCACCGTGCAAAATCGCGTGCGAGGTATTGCAAGCATCGAAGGTCTCTTGCGGTAAAACCTGACCCGTCTTGACGTAGTGCGAGGCCCCGCCAGGAAACTGATTGAAAGACAGTAGGTTTGAGCCAAGCGCCTCTTTTAAGACAGTGACCGTTGCTGCGCAAACCTCGGGGCCAATGCCATCGCCTTCGATGGTTGCAATGTCGTACGTTGCCATGCGTTCTCCTAATATCCGCCGTTATGCACCAAAATGGTTCAATTATTTTTTATGCGTGTCTGTTTTGAACGATCAATTTAAACATGCACCAACCTGACCCTAAGTCGAGTTAAGATACGCCGTCAATTTTTACGGTGTGATGCACGGTCATCTTTGAATCAACCAGAGTCGATACCTTAACAGTATCGCTTGAAAATTGAACGCCGAAGACAGGCGATTCTTTGACTCGGAGCCAAAATGGACAGTATAAAAACAGGTGTCGACGCGCTATTTATTTTATTAGGCGCAATCATGATTTTGGCGATGCACGCCGGCTTTGCATTTTTAGAGCTAGGTACGGTACGTGAAAAAAATCAAGTCAATGCACTGGTCAAGATTTTGGTCGATTTTTCAGTCTCAACAATCGCCTACTTTTTTATCGGCTACTCAATCGCCTACGGCACCAACTTTTTTATGGGAGCTGAAGAGCTTGCTGCGAAAAGCGGTTTTGAACTCGTCAAGTTTTTCTTTTTACTCACCTTTGCGGCAGCGATCCCAGCGATCGTGTCGGGTGGTATTGCCGAACGCGCAAAGTTCAATCCACAGCTATTGGCCACTTTCTTATTAGTGGGTTTTATTTACCCATTTTTTGAAGGCATGGTCTGGAATCCCGAACATCCCTTGGGCTTCCAAGCTTGGGTCAAGAGTTTTAGTGGCGAAGAGTTTCACGATTTTGCAGGCTCAGTGGTTGTGCACGCCGTTGGGGGTTGGATCGCCCTGCCCGCCATCTTGCTGCTAGGCGCACGCCAAGGCCGCTATCGCAAAGACGGCCGTATGGCCGCGCACCCGCCTTCTAACGTGCCCTTTCTGGCCTTGGGTGCTTGGATCCTGACGGTGGGCTGGTTTGGCTTTAACGTCATGAGCGCACAGACCATCGACAAAATTAGCGGCCTGGTCGCGATGAATTCGTTAATGGCCATGGCCGGCGGTACCTTAGCCGGTTGGTTCTTTGGCAAAAATGACGCGGGCTTTAGCTATAACGGCCCCTTGGCAGGTTTAGTGGCTGTGTGCGCGGGTTCTGACTTAATGCACCCACTGGGTGCGTTGGTAGTAGGCTTGGTGGCTGGCGCACTGTTTGTCTTAGTCTTTACGCTTGAGCAAAACCGCTGGAAAATCGATGATGTGCTTGGCGTGTGGCCGCTACATGGTTTGTGCGGGGTCTGGGGTGGTATCGCCGCGGGTATCTTTGGGCAAAAAGCACTGGGTGGTCTGGGTGGCGTCAGTTTGTCGGCCCAACTGATTGGCACTGGCGTAGGTGTTGGGATTGCCTTGATCGGTGGCTTTATTGTGTACGGCTTAATCAAAATCACGCTTGGCCTGCGCATGGATCCAGAAGACGAACACGCAGGCGCTGACCTGAGTATCCATCACGTGTCAGCCACACCTAAATCTGACAGCTCTTGGTGATCTTGACATCATCTTCGGCCTAAAAGCCGAGGCTATCAGCGCAATCCGGTAATATTGAAGCTCATTATTGTTTGAGCTGCTGCCGAGGGTTGTGTCGCCATGAAAAAAACTGTCAAGATTGATTATGTGTCAGATATTGCCTGCCCTTGGTGTGCAGTTGGCCTAGGCGCGATTGAACAGGCGCTTAAAAATATCAACGGCGAGTTTGACGTCGAGATTCATTTTCAGCCGTTTGAACTCAACCCGCACATGCCCGAAGGCGGGCAGGATGTGATAGAACATTTGACTGAAAAATACGGCATGCCTGAAGCACAAATTCGGGTCAATCAAAAAAATATCCGCGACCGTGCCGCGGCAGTGGGTTTTGACTTTCACCCAGAAGGCCGCAAGCACGTCTACAACACGTTTAATGCGCACCGTTTATTACACTGGGCCGAGGTCGAGCTTGATTTACAAGCCCAATATCGACTCAAGCGCGAGTTATTGGGCACCTATTTCACCTTAGCGGTGAGCTTGGATGATCACAACAATCTGATCGATGCCGTCAAACGCGCAGGCTTGGATACCGTGCGTGCGCAAGAGGTCTTAAGTCAAAATTTATTCAACGCCGAAGTGCGTGCCCGTCAGCAAAAATACACCGGCCTGGGGATCAGCTCAGTGCCCTCGGTGATCATCAATGATCAATACCTGCTGCAAGGTGCACAACCTGCTGAAGCCTTTGAGCAGGCCTTACGCCAGGTCGCCGCGCAGACCGCTTAGCGGGCTGTCACGTACTGAGTCTTGCTCCAGACGCCTTAAACAACGAGATCAAGGCGAACGGTGTCTGGGTCTTACGTTAGCAAGACCTCTTGGGTCATGCGCTCGCGTAAGCGATCCATAAACCCCAGGCATTCTTCTAGCTGGCTGATTTCGATAAATTCGTTGGGCTTGTGGGCAACGGCAATGTCGCCGGGGCCGATCACCACGCACGGGATCCCTGCATGGTTTAACCAACCTGCATCGGTGGCAAACGACACGCGACCTAACAGGTTATTGCGCGCCAACGCTTTACCCAAATACGAGATGGGGGCTTCGTGGTCGGTCGACAAAGGCGCTGAATTCGAAATCGTTTCAAACTCAATATCTGCCTGGGCAGAAATTTTGCGCATCTCTGTTTTCAACACTTCAGCGTACTCATGAACTTGTTTGATCAGCTCGTCGGCGTTGCCTTGTGGCAAGGTGCGGCAATCAAAGATGAATTCGCAATCTTTTGCCACAATATTTGGCGCCGTGCCGCCCTTGATCACGCCCGTTTGCATGGTGGTGTGCGGCGTTTGAAACAAGGGATCAAACGGCCCATTCGTTTGCAGTTGCACCGACATCGAGCGAATTTTTTCAATCAAACGACCTGCGTATTCAATCGCATTGACCGCCTCAGGCACCATCGAAGAGTGCGCCTCTAAACCACGCACGCGGCAACGGGTCACGCGCATGCCTTTATGGCCTGTCATGACTTGCATACGGGTTGGCTCACCGACAAAGCAACCGGCAGGATGAATATTGGCAGCAGCCAAATCACGAATCAAGGTTTGCACACCAATGCATCCAACCTCTTCGTCATAGGTCAAGCCGATATGCAAGGGCTGCTTGAGCTCACTATGCATATAAGCTGGCAACATCGCTAACGATGCCGCGATAAAGCCTTTCATGTCGACCGCGCCGCGGCCGTAAATGCGGCCATCGGCGATATGCGCTTTAAACGGATCGGTATCCCAGGCTTGCCCGTCAACCGGCACCACATCAGTGTGGCCACACAACACAATGCCGCGCGTTTTTTGATCGCCTAGGGTGGCAAACAAATTGGCCTTACGCTTTTCAGCATCGTAAGACAGGCGTGTGGCAAGACCTAAACCCTTTAAATGATCACGCACAAACTCAATGAGCCCTAAGTTTGATTCGCGACTAGTCGTGTCAAAAGCCACTAGGGTTTTGATCAATTCAATCGTGTTTGCAAGTGTCGTTGAGGTTGTCATGGGATGCTTAGGATTTGGAGGTAAAAAGAATATAAACGCTATGAGGCTATCGGCGCGTCGACCGCAGATTCGGTGGGGTGGAATCTTTGTAGACTCAAGCTACGCCCCTGTGTATCGTGCAATGATTCTAGCTGAATTAAGCTCGCGTTAAGCTAGCCCTTTAGAATATCCCTACAAACACGCTTTTAGACCTAAAAACGGAGACATCACAATGGATTTAGAACTGACAAACCGCGTCGCCATCGTAACGGGCGGTTCACAAGGCATTGGTAAAGCTTGCGCAGCCAAGCTCGCTCAAGAAGGCGCCACCGTAGTGATCGCTGCCCGTGGGCAAGAATTATTAGATCAAGTCGCCGGCGAAATCCGTGCTGCGGGCGGCAAGATCATGGCTATTTCGGCCGATGTCAGCAAAGAGGCTGATTGCGCCCGCCTGATTCAAGAAACCCTTAAAGCCTATGGCCGCATCGACATCCTGATCAACAATGCCGGCACTTCGGCAACCGGTGAGTTTGAGTCGGTCACCGATCAGGCGTGGCAGTCTGACTTTGATTTGAAACTGTTTGCCGCGATTCGTTTGTCACGCTTAGCGATCCCAGAGATGCGCAAAAACAAATGGGGCCGCATTATCAACGTGACCAACATTGGGGCAAAACAACCAAAAGCCAAATCGATGCCAACCACGGTTACCCGTGCGGCGGGCCTGGCCATGACAAAAGCCTTATCCAAAGAGTTTGCCGCTGACAACATTTTGGTCAACAGTGTTTGTATCGGTTTAATTCGCGCGGGTCAGCACGAGCGCAAAGCTGCTAAGGCTGGTATTCCGGTTGAGCAGTTGTATGAAGCACAAGGTAAAGAAGTGCCCTTGGGTCGTGTCGGCCGCGCTGAAGAAGTGGCCAATGTGGTGGCCTTCTTTTCGTCTGAAGCCTCAAGCTATGTCACGGGTAGCAGCGTGAATCTTGATGGCGGTACTTCGGCAGTGATGTAAAAAATAGTTGCTCGAAGCATGTTTACCGAAGTTGCAGTTCATCGCGACTTCAGCTCAAACAAAATCGAGACTCGAATCCACTGCTTGACGATTTGCCCGCCTTTTTGCGCGGGTGAATATCTCCATTTTTTGACCGTTGCAAGCGCCGACTCATCGAGTGACTCGACGGTGCTGCTTTGCGCCAGCCTAACCTGACCCACCGCGCCATCCTCTAACACCTCAAGCTCAAGCACCACTTTACCCTCTTGCTTCGCTTTAAAAGCAGTGAGTGGATAAGGTGGTTTAGGACTACTTGTGGGTTTAGGGCCAACGTCAGGCGATGCCATCGGGGCTGCCGCCACGGCGATCGGTTGCGTGGCCGGACGTGGCTGCTGGGACTGCGCTTGCTTTGCCGTTGTTGGCTGTGGTTGCTGCGCTGGCGCTGGCGCTGGCTGTGGCTGTGGCTGTGGCTGTGGCTGTGGCGTTGGCGTTGGCGTTGGCGTTGGCGTTGGCGTTGGCGTTGGCGTGGGCATTGGCGTTGGCGTGGGCATTGGAGTAGGCTGTGGTTCGGCTGGGGCGACGGGTCGTGACTCGGGGGTGGGTGGCACCGTGTCCGCAGACTCAAGCTTTTGCTCGGTGGCCAAACGCGTGCTCAACTCTTGCGCAACCGGTGTCGAGGCAGACACCTCGGTCAGTGAAGCAGTTTCCGGAAGTGGCTCGATCTCAGGCGGGGTCTGTGCACTTGACGCAGACGGTTGGACCGTTTGGTTAAGCGGCTCAACGCTTGCTTCAGCCACGCTCTCAGGCGCATCGATCAGCGTGGCATCAAGCACCTCTGCCCCAGCGGTCACCAACTCGATGTTCAGGGCGAGCGGGTCAATGGACTGCCGCCATTCGCTCATCAACCAGAACAGGCCTACCAACGACAGGTGCGCGCACAACACGAACGCAGCACGCCCCGCCCAAGTGAGCGTTGAAGCGCTTAACTTTGGGCGACGCTGGTCTGCAGAGCGGTGGTCGGCAAGAATAGTGTCCATGTCGCTACTGTAGCGCGCTCGCTGAGGATTACTTTATATCGATCGCAATCTCGGACTCACCCAACACAGCATCGCCATTTAAGGCTTGCAACTTAACCGTCAAAGGCTCGGTGCCCTCGGGAACATCGCGCGCGGTCAAGGTTTTCGTAACAGGATCAAACACTAACCATGCGGGCAGCGGCGAACCATCGGCCAGCACGACTCTAAGGGCACCAGCCGTCCTCTCTGAAGGCGTCAATCGATTTGCGTCGCCTGACCCGCCCTCTACAATTCCATTCAATACTTGAGACAAACTCAGCGCCCTGGGTTTCAGGCCAGTCTGAACGACTAGGTTAGCCTCGCGCAACGCCGTAGGCACCAGCATGAGCCCCTCAGGAAGCGTCAACGCAAAACCACCTTCGATCGCGACAGAACTCAAGGTTGCCGGACCATCACTCAAAATCACCTGATGCCGGATTTCGATCACTCGCTCACCACCCATTTGCGCACGCACAACACCTGAACCCAATCGATTATCAGCCTGCTCTACTCTCACCGCGCCGCTTCGAGACGGCGAGACAGCATCATCGGCGCGCCCTGGCTCAGCCACAGCGGCCTGCTCGACCGTCACATTTCCAACAAGTGTCGAAATTGTTTGCGGCGCCTCAGCTCTAAACATCTCTGGGGGTGGCGTATTGACGTAGGATTGCAGCGCCTGTTGGAATGCCCCAGCAGAAAAAGCTGGCGTATTTAAGTTCAAATTTGGCCGCGGCACGAACGGTGGCGTGAACGGTGGCGCGAAAACAGGCGGGCTTGACACCCTTGGTGGGGCAGGCGGCACAAACGTCGTCGGCGCAGGTGCGGCTACATAAACGGGTGGCATGTAATTCAACGCATTACCTTGAATCAAGCGTGTGCCCCAATTATTGGTACCCGTCGAGTTTGGTAAAGCTGCGTAATTATTCACGCCATTAATCGTCAAGGTATCGGTGCTATTCGGATTCTGTAAGTTCATCTGCCCATTGTTTTGTATCGGCAAGTAGTAGCTAACAGTTGCCGTTGGGTCATACACCGAGAACACGACACTGCCTGGCTGAGTCGACGCCCGAGCAGTCATCACGCTTGCACGATAGATCTGACTTGCAAAGGTTTCTACGCCGCCCGTCACTGCAATCGAGCCCACATAGCTTGCGGCTAGATCTGGACGAGCCGCATTGACAACTGTTTGCACGTTTAAGCTGTAGAGCGGCGACATGGCACCCACTGGAGCTGCAAAGGTCACACTTGCCGCGTTACTTTGTGCCGTTGAATTATCAGTCGTGATCGCCCCGACCAAGAGCGTATGGGTCGACGTCACCAAATCGTTTACCGAACCGTTAAAGGTCACGCTTGGATCCTCAGAGATCAAGGTACGCACGAAGATCGGGTTACGGTTCAAGTAACTAATGGTGCTCGTGACCCCAGCCGCCGAGTACTCGAAATAATTTGCTCGACTGTTGAACAAGAAACCAACGGTTGGCGTTTTACCAAGATAGCTTGCATCGCCAATGAACACTGAGCCGTTATAGGTCTGGGTATCCGCGGTCAGAATATCGGCCAAAATATTGATCACACGACCAGTCACAACGACACGACTCAAGCTGGCAACCGAGCCGATACTGTCGCCCAACACGACACTACCCGATCCTGCATTGACCATCAACGATTGCGCTTTAGCGTTGACGCTATCGATCAAACCGTTAAACACAATATTGGCGTTGTTGCTTGCTAACGTTGTCGTGCCAGAACCGGTTGCCGCAAAGATCAGATTGCCGTAAGACTGCGAACCGACCGTTGTGATGTCAGACATTAATCGCGTCGTACCGCCGGCAATATTCAAGAAAGGTAACGTGACGCCGGAAGAGACTTTAAACGAGGCAGGATTTAAGGCAGTCGCATTAGACCTGACATTCGGTACGCCGATTGCAAAGGCATTCGCGACTACGAGGCTTGAACCTGAATTCAAGATGGTGCCGCCTAAATAAGAATTTATGCCTGCCAGGGTGATCACCCCCGCACCAGACAGTGCAACCGAGCCGCCGCCTGAGATCGGCATCAACATGCTCGTGTTGGTAGACAGGTTGAAATTCAGGTTACCGTTATTCAAGATCGCAGACGTCACGGGGCCTGCCACCGCGTTGTCATAGACGACCGACAAGCCCACCGGGATAATGACATTCGCAACGTTCGATAAATCAGGAACAGCTCCTGTCACGGCCGTACCAGTGGTTGTCCAGTTTGCAGGATTCGACCAGTTACCGCCAGAGTTCGGGCCCGTGTAAGTCACAGAATTTAGCTGGGCAATCACGCCGTTAGCGCCCGCGTAGAGCCCGTTGTTGACCAGCGGGTTCGCAACCACTTGATAGTTTGCTCGGTCAACTCCGCCGAGTACAACACCTAGGTTGTAGTTCAACGAAGTACCCACGTTTTTCGACGCAAAGGTACCTGTCGCAGTTGTAATAATCTGATCACCGACAAGAATACCCGTAGGAGTGTTGATTGTCAGATTGTTCATCGCCACCGAACCATCATAGACTTTACTGACGCCAGAGATATTCATGTCTGCGTAGCTGAGTTGCTTAGGCGTGACATTGAGCCCACCCACAACCGCCATAGAATTAAAGTTCGCTCCAGTCACCGCCACAGCACTTGCACCGAGCGAATAATTACCGATGCTCAACTGACCACTCGTACTCAGAACAGGGTTATTTGCCGTAGCCGTAAATTGAGCGGTTGACCCGAGTCCATCGTTCAATGAAACGGTACTGCCCACGACGCTCACAGGAATATTGCTAATAATGCTGCCATCGGTTTTGAGATAGGCGGCCGTGACCGAACCATAAGTTGGCGCCGTGCCATATGCGGTTGTGTTGCTATCCATCTTCACCAGCAGCTGCTCTGCAGGCGCAATCCTATAATCGCCCGCCACATACTGAACGTTGTAGTTCTGAGGATTCAACCCGGCTGGCATCAACACGCCACTAAAGACACCTAAAGTATTCGTGCCAAAATTGGTACGCGTGATCACCAGCGGTGCTACGCCTAGGGCACCGCTTGCCACGCTGTCGCTATTCCGGAATCCAGAAATCATCGCACCGGCATAGCCAGCGGCACAAGTCGTTCCTCCACAATTGGTCGCGCTG
>JBIIWK010000108.1:0-10315 GCA_044338955.1 Burkholderiaceae bacterium | reverse complement strand
CAGCACTGCCGCCGACCACTGCCTGCAAAGATTTTGAGCCGCCGGCAAAATCCGAAATTTTTACATCGAGGCCCTCGTCTTTAAAAAAGCCCAACTGCTCGGCAATCGTGAGCGCTTGGTAATAGGTGCCAACCTTACCGCCCACTGCGATATGCACGCTAGCTTTTTCAAGTTTCTGGGCAAGCACCAAAGACGGCGCAGCCGATAAAAGGCTGGCTGTACCGGCGAACTGAAGCAACTGACGGCGTGAAATCGACATGAGTGTCTCTCTTGAGGTTATTTGTTAGGCTATTTAAACATAGCGCTGCCCAAGCGTGCCACGGAGTTTACCCGCAAAAAAAGAGCTTTTTTTCTTTGTTTAAGAGTGGTTTGACACGCCTCTTCGCGCTGAGGCTGCGCGGTCAATCGGTCGAAGCTGTACTTAGCCGTCTCGCCCTATACGCCGCTAGACCAATCTAGAGGATTTTGGCGTGAAAGCGCGCTCACGGGTTCAAACCGAAGCACCCAGCAAACCATTTACGTTGGTTTACGCTCGAGCAGCGCCCACGCAACGGTGCCAGCATCAACGTATTCAATTTCACTGCCAGCGGGCACACCACGGGCAAGCCTTGTGACCTTGATGCCTTTGACACGTAGAGCTTCGCCAAGATAGTGTGCCGTGGTTTCACCTTCGGCGGTGAAATTAGTCGCCAAGATCACCTCTTGCACGACCCCATTTGTTGCGCGCTCAAGGACGCGATCGAAGTCGAGTTCGTCTGGCCCCCTGCCCTCAAGTGGCGCCAGGCTGCCCATTAAAACGTAATACAAACCCTGATAACCACGAGTGGCTTCAATCGAATTTTGATCTGCTGGCGTTTCAACGATACACAGCAGGCTCGCATCGCGCTCGGTGTGATCGCAGGTTGCGCATACTGGCGTTTCTGTGAATCCATTACACAATTGACAATGTTGTAAGCGTTGCACCGCGTCGGTGAGCGCCTGGCCAAGTTGCTGCGCAGCCTTTAAGTCGTGCTGCAATAAATGATAGGCCATTCGACGCGCTGTACGCTCACCCACGCTGGGCAGACGTCGCAGCGCCTCGACTAAGGCTAAGAGCGGCTGTGGTTCAGAAGACGAAGCGCTCATTAGAAGGGTAGCTTCATCCCTGGGGGCAAAGGCATACCAGCCGTGACACCAGCCATTTTTTCTGAAGAGGTTGACTCAGCTTTGCGTAGCGCGTCATTGAACGCCGCAGCCACCAAATCTTCGAGCATATCTTTATCATCTGCCAACAAGCTTGGATCGATCGTGACGCGTTTGACATCGTGGCGGCAGGTCATCGTGACCTTCACCAGATTGCCACCCGCAGCACCTTCAACCAAAATTTCGGCTAGCGCGTCTTGCGCTTTTTTCATGTTTTCTTGCATCTGTTGCGCTTGACGCATCAACCCTGCAATCTGTCCTTTCATCATAATGACGTGTCCTGAAATGATTAAGTTCGTGCTTCGGTTCGTGCTTGAGTTCGTAATTCGGATGGTGCCTAAGTGCGTGCTTCGGTTCGTATTTAAAAAATTTATGCTCGAAATTCAAACGATCATCGCCTACGCAGCAAAGGCCTTACGGCGACGCATGACCCGGCCGAATCGAACCAGGCACGACATGGGCACCAAAATCCTTCATGAGCGCTTGCACAAATGGATCAATCGTGACCGAATGTTCAGCGGCCTGCTGACGAGCAGCTTGCGCGGCCAGATCGACGGCGTGCGCCGACTGCCCTTGCGCAGCCCCGATCTCAAAATGAACCTGCACCACAAAGCCAAAGTATTCGGTTAGCACGGCACGCAACCTATCAGCGTGCGCGCCGACAGCCAACGCCTTTGAGGCCACCCGCAACGTCATCGAACGCCCAGACACGGCCACCCATTCGGATTGCCGTGCCAACTGTGCGGCCATGCCAGACAGCGGTAGTTTGGCTGAAAACGCGGCCCAAGGTTCAGGCAAAATAATTGTGTCAGACACCGGAGCGGCCGGCGCCTGAGCAAACTGCGCATCATCGGCTTGATCAAAGACAGGTTCTGAACCGTCATCGATGTCGTTACCTGAAAAATACTCTGGTTCAAGGTCTAGATAAGAGGGTTCTGAATCAGCATCTGACTCAGCAGATGGTTGATTTGCCGCGGGCGCTGCAGTCGCAACGGCGTTTGGCTTTGCAGCGCTTGGTTGCGCTGTGTTTGGTTGCACTGTGTTTGGTTGTGCTGTGTTTGGTTGTGCTGTGCTTGGCTGTGCTGCGCTCGGTTGTGCTGTGCTCGGTTGTGCAGCGCTTGGCTGTGCTGCGTCTGAGTGTGCAGTGCTTAGTTTTGCTGTGCTTGACTGGGCTGCACTCGCTTGCGTAACGACTGGTCGTGCCAGGCTGGTTTGCGCTGTGCTTGGCGGCATCGCCGGCGTTTCGCTGGCGTTAGGTGCGTTGGTTGGTAATGTTTGTTTGGTCTGCGCAGCAGACCCTGTTGCGGCGATTGCAGTCGTGTTTGCAGCGTGAGCGACTTGCGGCGCAGCCTGCTGTTGCGCACCGCCTGCTGCACCCGACAACGACAGCATACGCAGGCATGCCATCACAAAACCGGCGTATTCATCGGGCGCAATCGCTAACTCAGAGCGGCTATGCACCGCCACCGTATAAAACAATTGCACCGCGTCGGGCTGCAAAGAACTTGCGAGGCGCTTGATATCAACGGCCAAAGGATCTGCATCGTCAATTGCTTGCGCAACCCTTTGCACGATCGCCACACGCGATAACAAGATTGCAAGATCGGCCAGCGCTGCACGATAAGACAAGCCTCGCGTCGCGAGCTCGTCAGCGATTTCGAGCACAGCACTCGCCTGCCCTGCTTGCAACGCGTCGAGCAAGCGCACTAAGTGCCGCTGGTCGATCGTACCGAGCATGCCACGTACAGATTCTTCGGTCAGATTGCCGGCGCTGTACGCAATAGCCTGATCGGTGAGAGACAAGGCGTCACGCATTGAGCCAGAAGCGGCCTGACCCAATAAGCGCAAGGCAGGCACTTCAAACGGGATTTCTTCTGAGCCAAGTACTTGCTCGAGGTGGCCAACAATCGCGTCACCTGGCATCTGCTTCAGATTGAACTGCAAACAACGCGATAAGACGGTGACAGGTATTTTTTGTGGGTCAGTCGTTGCCAAAATGAACTTGACGTGTGCAGGTGGCTCTTCGAGCGTTTTGAGCATCGCGTTAAACGCGTGCCCGGTAAGCATGTGCACCTCGTCGATCATGTAGACCTTGAAGCGGCCAACGCTTGGCGAATAGACCGCCTGCTCAAGCAACTGCGTCATCTCTTCGACGCCGCGATTTGAGGCTGCATCGAGTTCTAGGTAGTCAACAAAGCGGCCTTCATCGATTTGCGTACACGCCTGACAGACCCCGCAAGGCGTGGCGGTGATGCCGGTTTCGCAATTGAGCGCTTTAGCCAAAATACGCGACAGGGTTGTTTTACCGACCCCACGAGTGCCCGTGAACAGCCAAGCGTGATGTAAGCGTTGCGTGGTGAGGGCATGCGACAGTGCGCGGACAACATGGTCTTGACCGACCAAAGTGTCAAACGAACGTGGACGCCATTTGCGCGCAAGGACCAGATAAGTCATGAAATATGTGGATTACTGACAAAAAATTATCAACAAAATCATCGAATCGCTAACAATATTCACTCGTACGCCAACCGCTGAGGCGAAAGAGGCGAGCCTGACTTCGGCACTGTTTCTGCACGACTATGGCTGCTTCGTTCCCGACCTGACCAGATTTGCCGCCGAACCATGCGAAGGGGCCCGCCAACCTACATTCTAGCAGGGCTTATCACTGGTGATCGGGTCAAACTCAAACCACAGGTCATCCCTAGGAAAATAAAGTGCGGCACGCGCAGCCTGGCCATCAAATCCTGTTACCTGATCGCAGTAGCTTTGCAACTGCTTAGCGTAGCGCGCGAGCATGCGCTGACCAAACGCCTCAGGCGCCTCGGTGCTCAGCGGGCGACCCGTTTTGTAATCGACAACCAACCAACCGCGCTCGTCTTGCAAAGCCAAATCCAGCACAGAAACTTTGCCCGATTCGTCGAGCAACGCCCACTCGCGGCGCGCCCCTAACTGCGACAATAATTGTTGACCGCGTTCAACGCTCAGCATTGCAACGAGCGTTTCAAGCACCTCTTTGGCAGCCTTGGCCACCTCAGGTGCAGGCACGCCCGCTTGAAGGCACTGGCGCTCGACACGCAGACGCTGCGCAAGTAATTTCTCAACCGACCACTGCGCAGCACCCTGCCGACCCAAATGATCGAGCCATGCATGAATCAGCGTGCCGAGCACACGCTCGTAGGACTTAACGGCGGGCCAGACGAAGGCTGCGTTAAAGGCGGGCTGGGCACTCTTGGGCGTTGTCGCCGCAGTCTCGACCAATAACCCAGCGCCCTCACCCGGCGTAGGCACCACAGCTCGGCGAATCAAGGCGCCACCACGGTGGTGCGGCACCGCAGCGGGTTCAGCTGTTGAGGGCACAAGGACCGTTGCAATCGATTCTTTATGCCAACCCGACCACAAACGCTCAAGCAGGCTACCTTTGGGGGGCTCTGCTACGGCCACGTCTTTCGCGGACACCGTCAAATCTGCCACAAGATGGAGAACTTGCTTCGCACGCGTAGCGGCCACATACAACAGGCGGTCGATTTCAAATTCCCCTCGACGCTTTTCGCGCTGGGCAAGATACTTCGCGATCGGATCCTGCTCCTTACTCGCGCGCGCCTTGATCGGCCCTAGTAACAACTTCGAACCGACTTGCTCAAATCGCAATAAGGGCGCTCGGTCAGGCGCTGGAGCGCGCTGTAATCCGTAGAGAATCACTGTTTCAAACTGCAGGCCTTTGCACTTGTGCATCGTCATAATTTCAACCGCACTTTCGTGCGGGTCGGGCGAGGCATACAGCTTTTTTAAGCGCTCTTGCAGTGCATCGATCTGCAGTGCGCCATAGGGCGCTAAGCGTTCAATCAGTTCAAACAAACTCTCGGCGTCTTGCAGATCAGCTTGCGACTCTGCCAAAGCTGGCCCAGCCAAGGCACGCCATACTGACTCAAGACGTGCGGCAAAGGGCTGGACGTCATCTTGCGTTAAGGCCTCGAGCAAAATCGGTGCAACACCGCGCAAACGCAAAAACTCTGCAGGCGCAAGCACCTGCTGCGCGCGGCACAAACCAGCTGAATCGTTTGACCTCAGCGCCGTGCGCAAAATATCCGGCACGGCATCCTTGTTCTGACCAAACAAAGCATGCAAGCTTGTGAGCGTTAAGCCGCAATACGGCGAGCGCAACACCGACAGCCAAGCCAAGCGATCGGCGGGGTGCGTCAGCGCCCGGGCGATTTGCACCAAATCAACCACATAGGGACGCTGATGCAGCGGCACTAACTCTACTGCGCGGCAGGCGATCCCCTCGCGCTGTAACAACCGCGTCAAGTCAAGCAAGTGCGCGCGCGCGCGCACCAAAATCGCAACGGGATGCTTGTGCCCAGGCGGACTGAAATCTTTAAGTGCCTGACGCGCTAATTCGACTACACGCTGCTGCGACGTTTGCTGGGCTTCGGGCAAAAAAGAATGACACTGCACAGCCTCAAGCACCGTCTCAGGCTTAAAGGCCACCGAGGTCGCATACGAAATCGCACCGACTGCGGGATCATCTGCAGCGGGAAACATGGGTTTGAAAGTCGCATTCACCCAGTCAACGATTTTGCTTTGCGAGCGAAAATTATCAGTCAACTGCAAGCAGGTCAGCTTCAACCCTGCTAAGCCCTGATCGCGCACCTTAATAAACAAGCTCACGTCAGCTTTACGAAACCGATAGATCGACTGCATCGGATCACCGACCAAGAACAACGTTCGTCCATCACCCTCTTGCCAACCTGAGGTGAGTTTTGTAATTAATGAGATCTGAGACAGGCTCGTATCTTGAAACTCATCAATCAAAAGGTGTTGGATACCAGCGTCGAGCTTAAGCAAAAGTTCGCTTGGATCATCGGCGTGCCCCAACGCCAAATCCGCGCGACGGGCGATCTCAATAAAATCGACCTCACCCGCCTGGATAAACTGAAGCGTCAGCTGACCCGCCGCTAACTTCAAACATTGCATCTGGGCCTGGATGATCTCCCACTGCTCAAGCGTAAACTGATAGTCTGGCAAAGTGATCACGCTGGCGAGGCGGCTTAGCCATTCTGGCGGTTCAGCCCCCGCAAGCTCAGTCGGACGATGATCATTCAACCATTGCAACATCTGCGCTTTGACGGCTTTACCTTCAGCGCCCGCCGCAAACCCTTGTGCAATAGTGACCGTCTTTCGCACCTGCCC
This sequence comes from Burkholderiaceae bacterium, assembly GCA_044338955.1. Taxonomy (GTDB): domain Bacteria; phylum Pseudomonadota; class Gammaproteobacteria; order Burkholderiales; family Burkholderiaceae_B; genus Zwartia. The sequence goes on along the minus strand of JBIIWK010000108.1, from coordinate 3,943 downwards.
ATCGCCCGTCAGCAATAAGGCCGCCAGGCCTTGCCAGCGCTCGAGCTCGACAATACTCGCCTCAAAAGGACTACCGTCCCAATCCAGCAGCGCGACAATCGGGCTGTCTGAACCGGCCTGCAACAGTTGGTCCGCAGCCAAGTGCGCAAGCGGCGCCAGTTGCTCAGCCCAGCGCGCAGGCATCGCAGTCAACAACTTTGTCAGGTCCTGCTCGATCGCCTCGAATAAATTATCCTCAAGCGCGCCTCGCTCGTCGCTCCGTTCAAGATGCGGCAACCACTGATCACGCTGACTCAACATATCGGCCAGAGCATCGCGCGTGGCCATCACATCCAGATCCATGTGCGCCAACAAGCGCTTGACTTCAGGATACAAACCCGCCAGATCAAGCGTGGCACTTGCCGCAGCGAGGTAATGCGGCCGCGCATCTTCTGCAATGCCAGGCAGGCCGCCCATCGATGACATCCACGGCATCGCACGTACCAGCGAGGCGCAGAACGAATCGATTGTACGAATCGCCAGCCGAGCGGGATATTGCAAGATATCCCATTCAAACTCACGGTCACGCTCAAGTGCCTTGCGCGCCATGTCCCAACTGCGCCGCTCGTGCTCGGGCACGGGTGGGATATCGCTGAGCCCCTTGGTCAGTTTCTCGAGCACACGTTCGTGCATCTCGGCCGCAGCCTTTCGGGTGAAGGTAATCGCGATGATTTCTTCAGGTCGTTTGACGGTGCTTAATAAGGCAAGGATGCGGTCAGTCAAGAGCTCTGTCTTGCCCGACCCGGCAGGAGCCTGCACCAAAAACGAGTGTCTCGGATCTGTCGCCTGTCGTCTGATGTGCGAATCACTCGGTTGCTTCTCACTCATCGCTTGGCTCTTCTTCATAGAGACGCAACAAGGGCAATACATCGCAGTGCTCTAAATCTGTTTTATTCCAAGCTTGATTCAAAGCATGACCCGTTACAAACTCGGCAGCCAGCGTTTCAATGGCGGCTTGAAGTCTGAGCAACAAGGCCTGCCAACTTTCATCTTTAAACTTTGCTTCAACAAGCGTCTTAGCACCTTTTAAACCAAGGCAGTCGCGCTCGATCAGGCCCGTCACGACGGTCTCTTTCGAATGCAACTGCGCCAGCACAAGGCCAGACACCTTGGATTGTGGCTGCCCTTGCGCGGAATCCGCTTGGGATAGCATCATCGCATAGGCCGGCACCTGCAAATTTAGAGGGCGAGGCGTTCTCCAGTCGTTGAGTACTTTAGGTAAAGTCGCACCCGTTTTGTAATCAATAATGACTTCATCTTTCGCCTCGCCCACGGCATCCAAGCGGTCAAGTCGCACTTCAAGCGTCAAGCCCTTCACCGAAAGTTTGCGTTTTTGTTCAACTTCGATCACTTCAAAAGGTAAGCGGGCCTCTTCGAGCGCTAGCCATCTTCTGACCACCTCGACACCGCGCTCGATCTCAAGCTGTTGCAAGGTCTCTTCAAACGCGTGAAGTTCTTTACGCCCCACCTCTTGCGCAATGCGCACGAGTTGCGGCGCAAGCGTGCCTCGCACCACAGCGTCGTGCAAGGTCTCTTGGTCGTGGAGCTCTTCCCAGATCCGTTGCAACACGCCATGCAAAAAGATGCCACGCTGCATCTTGTAAGCGAGCTCGGTGTAAGGCGGCAAACCGCTAACGCCTAAGCGATGCTTGATAAAAGCCCACAAGGGATTGCGTGCCTGGGTCTCGAGCAATCCGATCCCGCCAGAAATCTTTTCGCCGTCAACCAAAGAGGGGCCCTGGTCATCAGCTAAGCGTTCAAGTACAGGTGCAACACCTTCATGCATCACGGGCGTCCAGAGATCTGGGCTCGGCTCAAGCGACACAATCAACGGCGAAGGTCGCAGCGAACGTTCGCCTTCAAATAAGGCAGAGCTCACGACAATGGTCGGCGCGGTGTAGCAAAGTGCCTCAAAGATCTTCTCGGCCCACTGACGCTCGCGCTCGGGGGTGGCACGGGGCGCTTGCGCCTGACGCAAGGCCTGAGCGGGAATAAAGGGATTGGGCTTGGCAATCGCCGGTAACACTTCATCGGTCAGGCCCAGCATCCAGACTGCATCCCATTGACCACCCTCCGCCTCGAGCAGCCCCAAGACGTCGAGCCGCGTATCGGGCGCACGTTGTGGCTGAAACAAAGTACTACGTGCAAGTCGGTTTAAGACTTTTAGCGCCTTGCCAGCGGTCAGCGTGCCAAGCACCGCTGAAAGCGACTCGAAACGTTCAAACAACGCGTCAAAAGCCTCGAGCACTTGATACGCAGGAGAACTTTGCTGGGCCACACCCGGAAACCCCAGTGTTGAAAGCGTTGCACGAAAAAATCTTGCCCAAACATACGCCTGGGCTGACGAGGCGCCCGCCTGCCAGTCTTGCCAGGCGCGCTGCCAGGCGGGCGATAACTGCTCAAGCCCAGAGAGTGCATATGTCCAGCCAGCAAGACTGACGCGACCGACGTATTGTTGGCGCCAACGGGCATCGATCTGAGCCCGCCCGCCCATTTCGGCGATATGACCAATGCAATGACCAGCAAGTAACGCTGCGCTTAACTCAGCCGGTGCGGCTTGTTGGTGTTCTTTCATCAGCACAAAGGTGCGCAACCACGCCAAGGCAGCGCGACCGGCCTCCCAGTCTGCCAAGGGTCGCGCGACGGCAACGTTAAAAGCATATTCGGGTACGCCCTGTGAGTCGCTCAACACGCGCGACAACATGCGTCGGGCGAACGGCACTTGAGCATCGAGCGACACAGCCACGATTGCAAAGCGACCCTCGGGGTGCGCCGTAAGTTGCGCACGCGCCCAATGTGCAGCCGTCTGCCATTCAGACTGCGCGGTACCACAAACAACACGGCTCAGTGCCGCGACCTGCGCTGCAGGTTCTCGCAATACCGTCAGAGCAATCCCGCGCGCCAAGAGCGCCTGACACAATACGCGCATACGCGGTGAAATTTCAGTAAAGCCGGCCAGCACAATATTGCCCGGCAGTTCAAGGCCTGCTTCAATATGCTGGATGAGTCGGGCCACAGCCAAGTTCGGATCTAACGCATTGAGTGCGTGTAAGCGGCTTTGATAACCATCACGCCAGCGCAGAAAACTTGCATGCTCGTCGGTGACAACAGACACGTCTACCTGTATGTGCCACTCATCGATTAGCTGAGCCGCTTGCATCGCCCCTGCTGCCGCTTGCGTCACATCCAGTAACACGCGCTCTTTTTCAAGCGTTTCAATCGCTTCGGCCCACACGATTTGAGAGGCAAACTGATCCAGTAGCAAGGTGTGCTCGACGAGCCCGTCTTGAAACCCAGCGCGACTCAGTTGCTGAACGAGCCAACCCGACCACGGCACAACCGCTGGAATTTCAGAGACACGTTGCCCTTGAATCGTCTGCTCGCGCGCCAGACTTTGAATGACCCTGCGCGACAGGCGATTATTGACGGTAATGACCGTTGTATCGCGCGGATCTCGGTCATGAAGTTCAGCGTAATCGGTCGACGGCAAATCAGATAAATTTTGCATGAGAGGCGGGCTAGAAGCCGCACATAGAAGCGATGGTTTCCCAATTCAAGCGCATACTAGGCGAAAGATACGCCAAAAACCCAACAGACAATACAGCGCCAAGCAACACACCTAGGCCTGCTCGCACAAGAAACAAAGCTTTGCGCGACAGTGGCGGCCTCAACGTCGCACCATCCACCAAGCTTGGCGCGAAAGTGGCTGCATCAACGTCGCACCCGCAACGAAGCTTTGCGAAAAAGTGGCTGCATCAACGTCGCACCCAATGCGCCGTGTTTAACCAAGATGACAACATCAACATTGACTTAGGCTGTTTTAGCATTGACGGCAACATTAAGCGGTACTTCGCGAACGGGCAAATACAGCGCAGCCGCGATCAAAGACAGAGCGATACCAAGC
>JBIIWK010000351.1:0-2926 GCA_044338955.1 Burkholderiaceae bacterium | reverse complement strand
GGGTCACTTGACCATGTGGGCTTTATTGCCAGATCCGTCAACGACGTCGCGTACGCTTTTAATATGTTGCGCAATCGCGCCGCGATTGAGCCCGATAGCATCGTGTTGCCGGCCGTGCCAATGAAGAATGATTCGGGCATCGAGCCTCAAGCTGCGCCGCGCCTCGCGTGGCTGCGCACACCTTACGATGAGCGCGTCACGGCTGAGCAACAACAAGCCATGGAACGTGCCGTCAAGCAACTGCGTGCGCAAGGCGCTGTTATCGAAGAGTTTGCGCTACCCGATGAATACTGGACAGGAATCGACGCGATGTTTTGTCTGCTTGAGTGTGAAGGGGGCGCGATCCATCAAGAGCATGTTGCGCACTTCCCTGAGCGTTCAAGTGTGCATCTTAAAGAGTTGGTTGAAAAAGGCCGAGCGCGCTCTGCGCTTGACTATCTGGGCGCGCGCGCCTTACAGCAGCGCTTGCGTGCCGATGCAGCGGCACAGCTTAAGGGCTTTGATGCGATCCTCACCATCCCGGCCACGGGCGAAGCGCCTGAGGGGTTAGACTTTACGGGCGACCCAGTGTTTTGTGCGCTCTGGAGCTTTCTGGGGTTGCCTGCGCTGACTGTGCCCATCGCGCGTTCAGCCAAAGGCTTGCCACTTGGCCTTCAGTTGATCGCCCCGTACAAGCAAGATGCGCATTTACTGCGGACAGGGCGGTGGGTTGAGTTGTCGCTGCCAACTGTTTGACGCAGGGCACATTGCGCTGACGCTTCACAAGGCCCGGTATCAGTCGTGCAAGTAGACTGCACCGGGTGGCGAGAGAAGCGGTTTAGCCGCCGCTCACCGCATCGCCATAGGGCGACATGATTTCAGTGCAGCCCATGTTCAAGTCGCCATCGCGCATCACACCTGCAGGGCAAGCAAAGGCATAGGGGTAGGCGGTGCTGCGTGCTGCCACCACTGGCATGACTTCGCCTAAGGCTTGCATGACATCCGCGGGCAAGGTTTTATCTGCAATGATGCGCGGCCCACCACTGACATCTAAGCGTGGCTGATGAAACGCTTCTTCAAGGCTTAAGCCGTGATCCATCAGGAAAGAGGTCAGTTGCATCACGGTACCTAAAATCTTGCGCCCGCCTGAGGCGCCAATGGCAAAGCGTCGCCCTTTGCGATCTTCGCCAATCACTGGCGAATAGTTGGCCAGGCAACGCTTGTTGGGCGCCAGCGAGTTGGGCTTGCCAGGTTCGGGGTCAAACCACATGATGCCATTGTTAAGCAGCAGGCCTGTTGAGGGTGACACCACCCGCGAACCAAAAATTGACAGCAAGGTTTGAGTCACCGAGCACATATTGCCGTGGCGATCGACCACGCTGAAATGCGTGGTGCAGCCGGGTGCCTTAGGTGATTCGTGATCGCCCATATGTTCAAAGCGTAATTTAAATGCGGCATCTAGTGCGCGCGCAAAGCCTGCATAGGTTGCCGCATCGGGGGCACCAGCGTCTGGCGTGAATTCTTGCGCGAGCAGTTCAAGTGCTTTACCAAAGGTTGGGCCACCCGTAAGACCTGGCGTGGCAAAGACACGACCGCCGCGATAGTTCAGGGTAAGGGGTTCGATCATCTCGGCGCTGTAGTCAGCAAGATCTTCAACGCTTAAGCTGCCACCTTTTGCGCGAACGTCGCGCGCGAGCGCCTGTGCGATGTCGCCTTTATAAAAGGCCTGCGCACCGCCTTCTGCGATTTGCCTCAGTGTTTGTGCAAAAGCTTTTTGATTTAAGCGTCGCTGGTTAACGGACGTCCAGTCGCCGGCGATGGGCCAATGACCCTCATCTAAAAACATGGCAGCGGTATCAGGGTCTTTGGCTAAGACACGGGCATTTGCTGCGGTCACGAGGGTGGTATACCAATCCACCAACAAACCAGCTTCAGCCAGGTTGGCCGCTGGGGTGACAAGCTCTTGCCAAGGCATACGGCCAAAGTGCTCGTGCGCCAAGCCCATGCCAGCGACAACACCGGGCACAGCGACCGCGGTGGCGCCCATCACGTTGCGATCATCAACGACCGATGGCCAGGGAAACAAATCAGACGATTTGCCGGCACCACTTAGGGGATAGTCAGCTGGGTTTAACTCGCGAGGGGAGCGGCAACCAAAATTAATCACCCGTGCTTTGGCCTCGTTGGCGCGCCACAGCACCATCGCGCCACCGGCAGCAGGGCCGCTCATCCAGGGCTCGACAACGCCGATTGCAAAAGACGTTGCGATCGCGGCATCGACGGCATCGCCACCTGCGTCAAGCACCGCAGCACCTACCTCAGCGGCGCGGCGATGCTGCGCCGCAACCACGCCAGCTTTGGTGGCGATCACAACTTTGCGTGTAGTTTGCGAGTTTGAAAAATTATCGTCCATCTAAGCCTCTGCTGTTTTTATGAGCGCCAAGAGCGCTTCGATTTTGTGCAACGCCGAGATAGCCTCGACGCAGTTCATCCGCCAAATTACCCATGTTTCTTCGCGTGGCGTACGACATCTGCATGCGTGGCGAACCATACGCCTGGCAGGTTGCGCATGTAGCGAACCAACTCTTCAAGAATCCAGATGCGAGAGCGATACCCGATGATGTGTGGATGCATCGTTAACTGAAACAGCCCACCCTCTTTGTAGGCGGCATCAAACTCGCGTTTAAAAATATCAAACACGTCAGCCGGCGGTGTGTAAGGGCGCAACCCAGCAAACCGGTTCATCCCAAAGTACACCGCATCGTCGCGAATCCATTCAACCGGCAATTCAATCACACCGGTGTTCTGACCGTCGAGCAATAACTCATAGCAGTCGACGTCTGCCATCAGCGAAGAGTCATAGAGCAAACCCATGTCGCGTGTGAGCGCAAGCGTATTCGGACTGAAATCCCAGGACGGCGTGCGCATGCCAACTGGGCGTACGCCT
>JBIIWK010000350.1:0-2936 GCA_044338955.1 Burkholderiaceae bacterium | reverse complement strand
CGAAGTAGGGGTTCGCACCAAGCACTTGCTTCAGCCTTGGCGCTTAAGCTAGTGTTATAACAAACTTCGTGCAACAACCGCGCGCGCGCCGATCTCTGGCACGCTATTTGCTGGGTTGCGGATGTGCGCGGTTTGAATACTCGCATTTAATAGCCAATTTTTGCGTTTACATTCGGCACTTTTTTACCTTCAACACTTTTATTTGTCCTGTTCACTTAACGCTTTCGATCTCTTTTAAGCATGACAAGCACTCTAAGGAAGAAAATGACAACTTCAGGCCAACACTGCGATTTGCCCCTCAACAGCACCCCATCGCGCCGCCGATTGGGCCCGCTCTCTTGGGCCGCCTGTGCACTAAGCGCTCTTTTGTGCTTAAGCAGCCCTAGCTTTGCCAACAAGGCGAATGACACGCTTGGGATGGCTTACGACCAAGCACCTGAAAACATTGACCCTTACTTTAATAACGTTCGCATTGGCGTGATCATTGCCGCCAATGTCTGGGATACCTTGGTCTACCGCGATCCGATCACTAACGAATACAAAGGCCAGCTCGCCAAAAGCTGGAAGCAAGTTGATCCGCGCACGCTTGAGTTCGACTTGCGCGAAGGGGTCAAGTTTCACAATGGCGAAGACTTTGATGCCGACTCGGTTGTCTTTACCCTGAACTACGTTTCAGACCCAGCAAACAAAGCCACGACACAAGCAAACGTGCGCTGGATCGAAAAGGTTGAAAAAATTGATCAATTTAAAGTTAGGATCATCAGCAAAGAGCCGTTTCCGGCAGCGATCGATTATTTAGCCACCACGTTAGCGATCCACCCAGCTAAATATTACAAAGAGGTTGGCCCCACGGGCATGAATGCCAAACCGGTTGGCTCGGGTCCCTACAAGATCATTGAATATATCCCCGGCAAATCGGTCACGCTCGAACGCAATGCCAATTACTTTAAAGACTCGCCCAAGTCGGCTGGCAAAATCGGCAAAGTCAAAATTCGTTTCATCCCAGATCGTCAAACGCAAATGGCCGAGGTGATGTCGGGCGGCGAAGATCTGATCATGCATGTGCCAAAAGATCAGGCTGAAAAGCTCAAAAATCTGCCGCACCTTCAGGTGCTCAGTGGCAACACCATGCGCATTGTGTTTTTGCAAATGAACACCCGCGAGGGCACACCTGCACCTGAACTACAAGATATTCGCGTACGCAAAGCGATTGCTCACGCCATCGACCGCGAAGCCATTTTGAAAAACATTGTGGGCGGTGGTGAGCTTATCAATACGATCTGCACACCTTCGCAGGTGGGCTGCAGCAGCGATGGCGCGACCGTGTACAAGTATGACCCCGCTTTGTCGAAAAAACTGTTGGCTGAAGCTGGGTTTCCCAATGGTTTGAGCATTGACATCATGGCGTATCGCGAGCGTCAGCAAACCGAAGCCATGATCAATTACCTTCAAGCGGTTGGGATCAAAGCCAAATTGGGCTTTATGCAATACGCTGCCATGCGCGATCTGGCACGCGGCAACAAAACCGCGTTGACCCATCAAACGTGGGGCTCAAATCTAGTCAATGATCTCTCGGCTTCAACGCCCGTTTATTTTGGCGGTGGCAGCGATGACGTCAGTCGGGATCCCGAGGTGATCGCCTTGTTGAATAAAGGCGATAACACCGTTGACCCTGCCGAGCGAAAAAAAATCTATAACCAGGCGCTCGTGATGATCTCTGAAAAAGCCTACGCACTGCCCTTGTGGTCTTTGCCGGTGTATTACGTTGCCAATAAAGATCTGAATTTCAAGCCTTATCACGACGAACTCGTGCGCTTTTGGGAAATGAACTGGAAGTGATGGCATTTCAGCTGCGCTCAGCCAAATCAAAGATGTTTGTCTCTCTGACGAAAGGCTTGGATTCAAACAAAAACTCTTGTGTATCCTTTGAAAGGCTTGGGCTCAATCAAAAATGCTTTTGTATCCTTTGAAAGGTTTGGGTTAGAGAAATATGCTTGCTTATCTTTTAAAGCGCCTGGGGTTGGCGGTGCTGGTGGCTCTTACCGTATCCATCATCGCCTACATGCTGCTGTACCTTTCGGGCGACCCTGCGCTTGCCATTGCAGGCGAAGGTGCACGGCAAGCCGACATTGATCTGATCCGCAAAACCTACGGATTTGATCGACCCTTGATTGTGCAGTACGGCGACTGGTTGCTCAAACTGATCAAAGGTGACTTGGGCGTCTCGATGTACTTCAAAACAGATGTTGCGCCCTTAATTTTTAGCAAACTCTCGACCACACTTTTATTGGCTGTATATGCACTGGCCGTTGCCTTAGTCATTTCAGTACCCTTGGGTGTGTTGGCCGCGATTTATAAAAATAGCTGGATCGATCGCCTATGCCTAGCTGTTGCAGTGGTGGGGCAGTCTATGCCCAATTTTTTCTTCGCACTGATACTGATCATGCTGTTTTCGATTTCGTGGCGCCTGTTGCCCGTTTCAGGTAGCGGCACTTGGCAACACTTTGTCATGCCAGCGATTACCTTGGGTTATTACGCGGCGCCCGCCTTTATGCGTTTAATTCGTGCCGGCATGATCGAGGTGCTAGGTGCTGATTACATTCGCACAGCGCGCGCCAAAGGCTTACCGACCCACACGGTGATTTTTAAACATGCCTTGCGCAACGCGATCGTACCTGTCGTAGCCTTGGCTGCGGTGCAATTAGGCTTTTTGCTAGGCGGCTCAATCGTGATTGAAACGATCTTTGCACTGGATGGCCTGGGTTATCTGGCGTATCAAAGCATTACGTTTAAAGACTATCCTGTGACGCAAATTATTGTGCTGTTGCTGTCTGTGATTTATATCTTGCTCACGTTGGCCTCTGACATCGCCAACGCCTGGCTTGATCCACGCATTCGGGTCGCCTGATATGAAAAACAATAAAGCACTTTATGTC
>JBIIWK010000107.1:0-10375 GCA_044338955.1 Burkholderiaceae bacterium | reverse complement strand
CTCCTTCGAGGTTAGGCGATCGCGCATTGATTCAAACTAAACCTGCAAATATCCCTCGGATGATGTCAACGCATTGACCGAATCCAAACAGATATATGACATTTTGTTGAACGCAAATACGGCTAGGTAAATCCTAACTGAAGTCACAGCCCTCTAGATCGGGATAAACCCTAGTTTTTAAAAAAAGCACAGGGAAAAAACCTTGATCTAAATCATATACTTACACGAAAATTACAAATCCCCCCCCCCTGCCACTAAACACTAGCATTCTAAAAGCCGACGGCCTGCCCGTCTCGTCGGCTATCGCTTGCCGCCACATACCCGTCTTCGCGCAGGTCGGATAAGCGCCAAATAAATTGACCTGAACCAAAATCCATGTAGGGGTCGTCAATCGCCTTGAGCTGATGGCCTAAGCCCTTGAGTCCCTCAATCGTTTCGGCCCGCATGGTCGACTCAACATCAAGGGTGAAGTCACGCGTGAGCTTCCAGCGTGGCGCGCAACACGCTGCCTGAGGTTGCTGGTTGTAATCCAGCATACGCACCACCGTTTGCACATGCGCCTGGGGTTGAATATCACCGCCCATCACGCCAAAGCTCATCACCGGCACGCCGCCGCGGGTTAAGAAACCAGGGATGATGGTGTGAAACGGGCGCTTGCGCCCTGCCACCACATTTGGCGAGTTTGGATCCATCGAGAAGCCGACGCCACGGTTTTGCAAGCTCACACCGGTACCGGGCACCACCACACCAGAGCCAAACCCCATGTAGTTCGACTGAATAAACGAAATCATCATGCCGCTTTCATCAGCGGCGGTCAGGTAAATCGTGCCGCCCGTCGCAGGTTGACCGGGACCGAAGTACGTGGCTTTGCTCGGATCAATCAGTTTGGCACGCTCAGCTAAATAGGCGTCATCTAACATTTGCTCGGGCGTGACTTCCATGGTGCGGCCGTCAGACACATAACGGTACAAATCGGCCATGGCAAGTTTCATGGCTTCGATCTGAAGGTGTTGCGACTCAACAGAGTCGACCTTCATACTCGCCAGATCAAAATGCTCAAGGATGCCAAGCGCCATCAAGGCTGCGATCCCCTGCCCGTTTGGCGGGATTTCGTGCAGTGTGTAACCGCGGTAATTTTTTGAAATCGGCGTGACCCACTCGGGCTGATAGCTGCGCAAATCATCCAGCGTATGCGCCCCGCCATTGGCTTGAATAAAGGCGATGACTTTTTCAGCGGTTTCGCCCTCATACAGATCACGACCTTTGGTCGCACCGATGCGGCGCAAGGTGTTTGCAACGTCTTTAAACACAAACCGCTCACCCACATGCGGCGCGCGACCATTGGGCATAAAGGTATGCGCAAAGCCTGGCTGATCTTTGAGTTCAGGCACGGCCGCCGCCCACTTTTGTGCCACCACTGGGGGCACAGCGTAGCCGCGTTCGGCGATCTCAATCGCAGGCTCCATCAAGTCCGCAAACGGCAGTTTGCCGTAACGCTCGTGCAAAGCGGCCCAACCCGCCACCACACCGGGAATAGTGATCGCATCGACCCCACGCTTAGGGGCGTTGGCCAAGCCTTTTTCGTTGACGCCGTATTTATTTTTAAAGTAATCAACATTCCAGGCTTGAGGGGCATAGCCCGACGAGTTCAAGCCTTGTAAGGTTTTGCCGTCCCACACGATGGCAAACGCATCACCACCTAAGCCACATGAAACAGGTTCAACCAAGGCAATCGTTGCGGCTGCGGCGATGGCTGCGTCAACGGCCGAGCCGCCCTTCAGTAACATCCGCAGACCAGCCTGCGCCGCCAACGGATGTGACGTTGACACCACGTTGCGCGCAAACACGGGGATGCGGATAGAGGGATACGGATTTGACCAATCAAACTGTTTCATAAAAATGGGCTCGGGTAAAAAATGAAAGGCGCCGACACGGTGCGTGTTTCGGCGCCAGGATAGCAATGCTTAGGCTAGTGAATTTGACCGTAGACCTTAGCTGGCCTGCGGTGGCCATGGCATTTAAATGTGATGAGGCTTACAGCGCGGCGTCGCCGCTCTCGCTGGTGCGGATACGAATAGCCTGCTCGACGGGCATCACAAAAATCTTGCCATCACCAATTTTGCCAGTACGGGCCGCTTTGACGATCGCTTCAATGACGTCATCAACCATTGCATCAGGGATCACCATTTCGACGCGGATCTTGGGCAAAAAATCGACCACATACTCAGCGCCGCGGTACAACTCTGTGTGACCTTTTTGGCGACCAAAACCTTTGACTTCTGTCACGGTTAAGCCGTTAACGCCGACTTCGGCCAGCGCCTCGCGAACTTCGTCAAGTTTGAAAGGCTTAATGATTGCAGTAACTTGCTTCAAGGTAGATCCTGTACAAAAAAATTAAAACTGCTCACGAAAACCGTTAGACAAAGGATAACGCCAATCTCGTCCGTATGCGCGACTTGTGATACGTGGGCCGGGCGGGCTTTGCTTGCGTTTGTACTCATTGATCCGAATCAAGCGAAGGATCTGCTCAACTGCGGCAGGTGCAAAGCCAGCAGCCACGATCTGTGCTGCGGATTGGTTTTGCTCAACATAGCGCTCAATAATACCGTCAATCACGTCATATTCAGGCAAATTGTCTTGGTCGGTTTGGTCGGGGCGCAACTCGGCTGAGGGGGGGCGCGTAATAATGCGCTCGGGAATCACCTCAGACAGCGTATTACGCCAGCGTGCCAGGCGATAGACCAAGGTCTTGGCCACATCCTTTAATACGGCAAAGCCGCCCGCCATGTCGCCATAGAGTGTGCAATAGCCCGTTGAGAGTTCAGACTTGTTACCCGTTGTGAGCACGAGATGACCAAATTTATTAGATAAAGCCATCAGCAACATTCCGCGCAGGCGGGCTTGGATGTTTTCTTCGGTGGCGTCTAAGGCCTTGCCTGCAAACATCGGGCTTAAAACTTGATCAAAGCTTGCAGCCAAATCCGCAATCGCGATCTCTTCGTAACCCACGCCCAGACGTTTCACCATGTCACGCGCGTCGATCTGTGAGATGTCTGCGGTGTATCGTGACGGCATCATCACCGCATGAACGTTTTCGGCTCCCAAGGCATCAACGGCAAGGGCCATCACCACGGCCGAATCAATCCCGCCCGACAAACCTAGAATAACCGTGCGAAAACCGTTCTTTTTCACGTAGTCGGCCAAACAGGTGGTGAGCGCCTGCCAAACTTGCGCTTCAAGCCCAAGTTCGGGAGCCAGCGCTTGCGATACCAAACCGGGCGCCGCGGATTTGCAAACTGCCATACTGCTATCGCCCGAAACCTCAATCAAACTTAGTGCACTGGCATATTCAGGCAAGCGGTTCACGAGCGCGCCGCTGGCATCCATTGCAAACGAAGCGCCGTCAAAGGTGAGTTCGTCTTGCCCGCCGACCAAGTTGGCGTACACCAGCGAACAGCCGGTACGACTCACACAGCGACGCGCAATCTCAAGGCGCTGAGCATATTTACCCAGGTTATAGGGCGAAGCATTGAGCACCAGCAAGGTGTGAGCCCCCTGTTGCGCAGCAGCCTCAGGCGCAGCATCAAACCAGATGTCTTCACAAATATTGACGCCGAAGCAGACACCACCTACGGTGAACGTAAAGGGTTGTTCGCCCGCTTTAAAGTAGCGCTGCTCGTCAAACACAGCATAATTTGGAAGCTCGCGTTTGAAGTATGTGCCTAAAACGGTGCCATCCACCAACACGGATGCTGCATTGCGCAGCAAGCCGTTTTGAGAGGTGACATGCCCAACTACCACGTGTAATCCGGTTAAGCCCGATAAGCTGTCACGTAGTTGCTCGAGCACGCGATCGCACTGATCGATAAATGAAGGTCTGAGCAGCAGGTCTTCGGGGGGGTAGCCCGTGAGCACGAGTTCGGGGGTGAGTAATACCTGCGCCCCGGCGGCGTGCGCCAAACGGGCCGCTTCTAGCACACGCTGTGCATTGCCTGATAAATCACCTACTAGAGCATTAATTTGAGCAATGCTGACCTTGACGGCAGACATGAAGATTCCGGTGATACGAGTTATTGTCCGAAAATTATCGCACGCCTGCGAGGTCGGCGCAGCACTCTATAATCCAATCATCATGAAAAATACCCAAAACCCTACGCATAATCAGTTTGATAAAAAAGCCGAAGCATGGTCTGCCCGCTTCTCAGAGCCCGTTTCTGACCTCGTCAAACGCTACACGGCCTCGGTTGATTTTGACAAGCGCTTGGCCTTGGTCGATATCCAGGGCTCGCTGGCGCATGCCACCATGCTGGCAGCCGTCAACGTGATCACGGCCCAAGATTTAGCCGACATCGAGCGCGGCATGGCTCAGATTCTGAGTGAAATCCAAGCGGGCACCTTCACCTGGTTGCTTGACCTCGAAGACGTTCACCTCAATATTGAAAAACGCTTGGTTGAGTTGGTGGGTGACGCAGGCAAACGCCTACACACGGGGCGTTCGCGTAACGACCAAGTCGCCACCGACATCCGTTTGTGGCTACGTGGTGAAATCGATCAACTCGGCGAGTTGTTAATCGCGCTGCGCCGCGCACTTGCCACTGTTGCGCTGCAGCAAGCCGACACGATTCTGCCAGGCTTTACCCACATGCAAGTCGCCCAGCCCGTCACTTTCGGCCATCACTTACTCGCCTATGCCGAAATGTTTGGGCGCGATGCGAGCCGGCTTGACGACTGCCGCAAGCGGGTCAATATATTGCCCTTAGGCGCTGCCGCCCTAGCCGGGACGAGTTTTCCGATTGACCGCCCCATGGTCGCCAAGCTTCTGGGGTTTGAGGACGTTTGCCAAAACTCGCTTGATGCCGTCTCTGACCGCGATTTTGCGATTGAGTTTTGCAGTGCCTGCGCGCTCATCATGACGCATATTTCAAGGCTCTCTGAAGAACTGATTATCTGGATGAGCCCACGCGTGGGTTTCATTGATTTGCCCGATCGCTTTTGCACGGGCAGCTCGATCATGCCGCAAAAAAAGAACCCTGATGTACCTGAACTTGCGCGTGGCAAAACGGGTCGCGTCAACGGCAACTTGGTGGGCTTGCTCACGTTGATGAAAGGTCAGCCTCTGGCCTACAACAAAGACAACCAAGAAGACAAAGAAGGTTTGTTTGACACAGCAGATACGGTGCGCGATACGCTCACCATTTTTGCTGACATGATCGCCGGCATCCAAGTCAAGCCCGCAGCGATGCGTGCTGCGGCCTTACAGGGGTTTGCCACAGCAACCGACCTGGCCGACTACCTAGTGAAGCGCGGCGTGGCGTTTCGGGATGCGCACGAAGCGGTGGCGCATGCCGTGCGCGAATGCGAGAAAAAGAATTGCGATCTGGCGGATCTGAGCGTAGCCGAGCTACGTGCGTTTCATGCCTCGGTGGGCGATGACGTGCACCAGGTGCTGACGCTCGAAGGCTCGGTCGCTGCGCGCGATCACATCGGTGGCACTGCACCAGCACGCGTGCGCCAAGCCGCTGAAAAAATATTGGCGCAAACCAAATAACTGAGCCGTTCTAACCGTTCGTTCTGAATTGAACAAATTCAGGCGAACGAATTCTATGATCGAGCTTCAAAACACCCAGACGAACGCCTTGAAAAATTGGGCTTCAAGATACCCAGGCCAACAACTGACTTGGGGTGCAACAAAGCACTAAAGCGACAAACGTTCGTTTCAGTCTTTGCGCTCAAACACCGCAATAGATTCTATGTGACTGGTGTGTGGAAACATATTGATAGCGCCCGCGCTACGCAGGTGATAGCCGGCCTCGCGCACCAGCACATCGGCGTCGCGTGCCAGCGTGGCCGGGTTGCATGACACATACACAATGCGCACCGGCCGCTCTTGCTGCGTCAACGCGGCAAGCGCTTGCACGAGGGCATACGCACCCTCGCGTGGCGGGTCAATCAGCATGCGATCGATGTGCCCCAAGCTTTGCAGCCACGCTTGATCCACTTCAAATAAGTTCAGTGTTTGAAATTTTGCATTTAAGATCCCAGCCTGTACAGCAGCCTGCTGGCCGCGTTCAGTCAAAGACGCACTACCCTCAACACCCACCACTTCGTGACACTGTGTGGCTAGCGGCAAGGTGAAATTACCTAGGCCACAAAACATGTCTGCCACGCGATCAGTGCGCTGCACGCCCAGCAGGCTTAACGCGCGCGACACCAGCACACGATTGATCTGGTGATTGACCTGTGTGAAATCGGTAGGACGATAAGGCATACGCAGCCCAAACTCGGGCAAACTGTAACCAAGCTTGTGCTCGTCTTCGGGTTCAAGGGCATGCACCGTATCAGGGCCTTTTGACTGCAACCACCACTGGATATTGTGCTGGGCGGCAAAGGCGCGCAGCGTGGTGATTTCATCGGCGCTTAAGGGATCGAGGTGCCGCAACACCAATGCCGTCGCGGCATCACCCACGCAGACTTCGATTTGCGCAAAGCGATCTGGCGCTGAGAGCGCCATGATCAAGCCGCGTAACGGCACTAGCAATGCCGCCACATGCGGGGGCAACACATGACAAGTTTTGATATCGGCGACAAAGCTACTTTTGCGCTCGTGAAAACCCACGAGCACGGTACCCTTCTTGGCCACCCAACGCACGGATAATCGGGCACGATAACGATAGCCCCAGCTAGGCCCGTGTAACGGCGGAAGCATCTGCTCGGGCCGCAGGTTACCGATATGCGCAAGGTTATCTTCAAGAACGCGTTGCTTGCTGGCCACTTGAGCGGCAGGATCAAGGTGTTGCATCACGCAGCCACCACACACCCCAAAGTGCTCACAGCGCGGCTTGACCCGCTGTGATGACTCGCGAACAATGACCTGAACGCGTCCAATATCAAAAGACGGTTTACGTCGAAAAATGTTAGCGGTCACGCGCTCTGAAGCCAAAGCGCCCTCGATAAAAACCACCTTGCCGTCATGACGGGCGACACCGCGCGCCTCTAGATCAAGCGACTCGACTTGCAGAACTTCTTGAGGCATAAAAATATCTTTTAATGAAAAAAGCAAAAGCGCTCTCGCTTAAGCGAGAGGCGAGTTGCCTTTAGAAAAATTATTTAGGTGTGGTAGCAGTACCCGATGGCGCTGTATTTGCAGACGGGGACGATTGACCTTGAGTCGCAGCACGTGCTTCGGCACGATCAAGTGCGGCTTGCTGCTTGGCGCGGGCCGCCGCACGCTCGGCCGAGGCTGTCGCTGAGGCTTGACCTTGCACTGCATGCTGATCACGCATGTAGCCAATCAGTATCTTGCGCTGCGCAGCGTTCAACACATCCCAAAACGCAAGCCAGCTTGACTGAACTTCGTCAAAGCCCGCATCGATTTTGGCCCGCGTTTTTTTACGCAGCGCGATCACATCGCGTGGATCAAATTTATCGGTTGAAAGCTCTTTGGTTAACGCTGCGTATTCAGCCTGACGCGCTAGGCGATTGGTGTTCCACATTTTGCGGCGGGCCTCGTGTGCCGCATCGAGTTTGGCGCGCTGAGCGGAGTCGAGCACTAACCCTTGAATCACATGATCAGGCAAACGCCCAAAACTCTCAACCGCCAAAGGTGAGGCAGTTGGTGCAGCCGTCGGCGCCACCGCGCCGCCCGAGTGCTGGCTGCTTTGATTCAGCTGATTGGATGAGCGCAACATGAGTGCCCCGTTTTGCGCCGAGGCGCAAAAACTCACCAGCAGCAGGCTGAGCAAGGTCAACAGAGATCGCAAATCAAAGCAACGCATAAGAAGGCTCCGTGAGGCGGTCGGTATCCGCATAAAGTGATTGGTCATGACCAAGCTGCCAGATACTCAGCCCAATGCGGCTCGGCGCTTGCTTGCAGGGTACTGCGCACTAGGTCGATTTCAGCCTGGTATGCGGTTTGATCGAGTTCGCCGCGAATCAAGCGAAAACGGCAGTACACCAGCCAGGTGTTGACCACATCGGTTTCGCAATACGCGCGCACTTCGTTGGCGCGCCCATTCGACCAGGCATCCCAGACGTGACTGCCATCCATCCCGAGCTTGCCCGGAAACCCACACAGCTTGGCAAGGTCATCGAGCGGCGCATTGCCACGACCGTTGTACTTAGCTAAAACATCCATTAAATCAAGGTGGCGCGTATGGTATCGGCTCAGGTAGTTGTTGTAGCGGAAATCTTTGTCATCTTCGCCCAGATCCCAATAGCGCGGGGCCGCAATGCCGTGAATCAAGGTGCGGTAGTGCAGCACCGGCAGATCAAAGCCCGAACCGTTCCAGCTGATTAGCTTAGGTGTGTAACGCTCGATTGTCTTAAAAAAGCTCGTGAGCAACACGGGTTCGGTGTCGTCGGCCTGCCCTAGGCAGCGCACCCTGAAGCCTTTGTCATCGCGAAATACGCATCCCACAACAGCAACCCGCTGCAAATGGTGAGGCAAAAAAGTGGTGCCGGTGAGCTCTTTACGCGCAGCGAACGCACGTTCTGCCACTTCGGCGTCTGAGACCTCTGGGCCCCACTGATGCAAGCGCCTGAGCCCCTCAATATCGGGGATGGTCTCAAGATCAAAAACGAGTGTGGGCGTCATGCGTGTGCCTTTTACCGGCTGGGCAAGTATTGCAAGGGATCGACTGGGGTCCCTTGGCGCCGCACTTCAAAATGCAGGCGCACAGAGGCCGCGTCGGTTTGACCCATCTCGGCGATCTTTGCGCCCTTTTTAACGTCTTGACCCGCCTTGACTAACAAGGTTCTGTTGTGGGCATACGCCGTAATAAACCCATTATCGTGATTCACGATGATGAGATTGCCTAAACCGCGTACCCCGTTACCCGCGTACATCACTTTGCCGTTTGCAGCGGATTCAATCGCATCACCCGCGTTACCGGCGATGTCGATGCCTTTGGTGGTTTGGGTAAAGCCCTGAATCACTTTACCGTTAGCGGGCCAACCCCAGCTAATCAAACCCGCGTCAGACGCAGGTGCCACGGTTTCATTCATCTGCGAACCGCTGCTTGATGCATCAAGGGGACGAGCCTCGGGCTTGCTTGGGGCTGATGGTCGTGCGACTGGAGCGGCCGGCTCTGAGCCCTCAGAGAGCCTTAACGTTTGGCCCACAATCAAGCGATTAGGATTGACGAGTTTGTTGAGCCGCAACAGAGTGGCCTCATCCACGCCGTTTGCCCGCGCGATCTTGTTCAGCGTGTCGCCAGGCTTGATGACATACGTGCGGGCAATACCTGAGCTGGCATTGTTGAGGTCGGTCACGGGCGCACGCGTGCCCGATTGATTGGTGCAACCGCTTAACAGCGCCAGCGCGCACAGCACCCACACACCCGAGCGCTTACGCAGCGCAGGACTGATTTTTTGCATCGCGTTTGGCACAAAATTACCTTGTGTCACATGCTCAATGAGCATACGTTTCTCCTGTTTACTCATACTTGTAATCCCGACTTAAGGGGCACAAATCTCACCTCTTCGAGCTCTTGCCTATCCCAACTCGAAGCACCTGTTCTTGTTACTCGCACCAACCGTTGCGCGCCTGACCCTTCAGGGGCGATCAACACACCACCGACACTCAACTGCATCAATAAGGCCTGCGGGATCCGAATCCCAGCAGCCGCGACAATAATGGCGTCAAACGGTGCGACGGACGGCAAGCCGAGCATGCCATCGCCATGCACCAAGCGCACCTTGGTCAGTCGCAATACGCGCAGACGCTCTTTAGCCATATCGTACAACGCACGAATACGCTCAATCGAATGCACCTGTTGAAAGACTTGCGCCATCACGGCGGCCTGATACCCACACCCAGTGCCCACCTCTAGCACGCGCGCGGGCATGGTTGCGCCACATACTGACGCAATCATCCGGGCAACCACCCAGGGCTGCGAAATTGTTTGACCGTGACCGATGGGTAACGAGGCATCATCATAAGCGCGACTGGCCAAGGCTTCATCGACGAAGTCATGACGCGGAATCGTTTGCATCGCCGCCAAGACCAAATCATTGGTCATACCCTGTGCTTGCAGGCGTTGCACCATCGCGGCACGGGGGCGCTCGGAGCCCGGCCCTAAGCTGTCATTGGCCAAGGGCGCCGCAGCATTGCTCATGGCCGAGCGATTGGGGATGCGTGTTGCTGAAATACGGGTGTTGCTGTTTGACGCGGTAATACCCTGCAAGCCTCGCCCAACACCGCTACGGGTGTCTTTGACTGCCATCGAGAGAGCTGATGCAGGCATCATTTTCATAGGGGACTAAGCCACTCAGCCATCTGCCCGAGCTGTGCGTGTTGTGTCAGATCGAGTCGTAGAGGCGTCACGGATGCGTGGCCCGTGGCAAGGGCATCAAAATCAGTACCCTCAGTGGCATC
>JBIIWK010000348.1:0-2966 GCA_044338955.1 Burkholderiaceae bacterium | reverse complement strand
CTGCGCCGGCGAAGATCGTTGGTTGGCAATTGCATGTTTTGATGACGCCCAATGGAACGCTTTGGTGAGCCAAGCTGGCCTGACCGAGCTGCAGTGGGATTTACGCTTTACTACTTTGGCTTTGCGCCTGCAAAATCAAGATGCGCTGGATGAAAAAATCAGCGCTTGGGCGTTGACTCAAGATGCCAGCGAGTGCATGGCGCGCCTGCAGGGTGCTGGTGTGCCCGCTGGTGTGTGCCAGACGGCAGCAGATCGTTACGACACCGATCCACAGTTAAAAGAACTTGAATGGCTCACTGAAGTGACCGGCACCAAAATTGGTCGCTGGCCGGTGAACGAGTTTCCGGTCAAAATGAGTGCAACGCCAGCGTATGCGGGGGGCGTCATTGATCGTGGTGCACCTGGCTACGGCGAAGATAACGTGCATGTGTTGACGCAGATGTTGGGCTATTCAGAAACAGAGATACAAGAGTTGGTAGAGCAAGGTGTTTTGTAAAGAGCGAGCTATATGTTGCTATGCCTTAGAGCGTCTAACGACAAACACTGTTTGTGGCAGCGTCATGGTGCGACTGGCTATTTAAAGCGGGCCACGCCAGACTCAAGAAGAAAGATGGCATTCTCTAAGCCCCAGCCCCAAGAAATGACGCATCACAAAGACAACGATGAATGACTTGAAAAATAAAGTCGTGCTGATTACCGGCGCGAGTTCGGGCATTGGGGCGGCTGCCGCCTTAGCGTTTGGTCGCTATGGCGCGCACGTAGCGGTGCATTACCGGTCGCAGCAAGCCGCTGCCTTGTCCGTGGTGGCGCAGATTCAAGCGGCGGGCTCGAGCGCTGAGGCGTTTGGCTGTGACGTGATGGATTCGGCGCAGTTAGTTCAATTAGTGCAGGCCGTGCACGCGCGCTTCGGTCGTATCGATGTGTTGATTAACAACGTGGGTGGCATGATGCGCCGCATCGCTTTGTCTGAGGCCAGTGATGCAGCGATTGATGAGGTGTTTCATTTCAATGCGCGTTCGATGATGGTGCTTTGTCGTGAAGTGATCCCGCATATGCGGGCGCAAGGCGGTGGCAGCATCATCAACATTACGTCTCAGGCCGCCAACACCGGTGGTACGCGAGGCGCGGGCTTATATGCCGCCTCAAAGTCTTACATCACAACCTACACAAAGGGTTTGGCCCGAGAGGTGGTTCGCGAGGGGATTCGTGTGAATGCGATGGCGCCAGGTGTCATTGACACGCCTATCCATGCGGCGCATGCAAGTAACTCGGTGACTGGCAAAGAGGACCTGCAGGCGAAGTTAAAAAAATCGATACCGATGGGGCGCTTGGGAAAGCCTGAGGAATGCGCCGGTGTATTGCTGTTTTTGGCCAGTGACGAGCTCTCGAGCTATGTCACGGGTCAAACCATTGGCGTCAATGGCGGCAGCACGATGGCTTAGCGTTGCGCATAGGCCAGTAAGTTTTCGTCTGAATGCTAGAGAAAAGTGATACGCGCCTTTATGCGTAGCGCCTCAAAATTTTGTGTTGCGCTGAACCGACCAACGCGCAGACAGCGCGCCCAGCACTGCGACTGAGACCACCGCAGTGGCAAGCATCCAAAGTGAAGGCAGCGACAGGGCAAACTCGGCGTCGTAACTGCGTGCCAAACTAGCCAACGCATCATTTAATGGGATCAGTGCTGCACGTGCAATGCCAATCGCGATCAGTGCCGCAAGGCTGCAGGTGACCGAGCCCAAATATAAAAATGGTCGACGGACAAAAGACTCTGTGGCACCGACCAAGCGCGCGACGCCAATTTCTTCGCGCTGCGATAAGGCCTGCATGCGCACAGTATTGAATACTGTCGCCAGCACGACAAGTGCGACGCTTAAGGCAAGCAGCAGTAAACCGATACGCCCAAATCTGAGTAGCGCCTCAAGGCGTTGTACCCACGCCGTATCGAGCTGCACGAGGTCAACCCCAGGCCACTTACGCCAGACTTGTGCAAGTTTGTCGGCCCGCTCTGCCAGTTGGTCGCCCGGCGTGAGGCTGACGACGATGGCATCAGGCAGTGGATTGCTGGGTAATACTTTGAGCGCCTGCTCCCAGGCTGGGTTGCTGCGCAGTTCGGTGAGCGCACGGTCTTTGGTGACGATGCGTACCCCCGCGACTTGTTCAGCGTGCTCTTTGCGAATACGCGTTGCAACTTGCTCGGCTGCGGTCTTTGGCGCATCAATCTTTAAAAATACGGTGAGTTCTGGGGTCACAGAGACCTGGCGCGCGACTGGCTGCATCGACACCAAGAGCGAAGCGCCGAGCAAAGGCAACGAAAGCGCTAGCGCGATGACGAGCAAATTCGTGAGCGACGAAATCGGTGCGGCGGCCAGTCGACGCAGCGTGACGGCTAGCGCGTAACGGTGTTGGCGTAACAGGCTCTTCATCGCAAGGTCTCGCTTCGCCCTGAGCGAGCGTGGGTCTGTTGCTCTTGAGTTTTATCGCTGCTTTTGTTGTAAGTGTGCGCCTGCTCGCGGGCAGAGTCGGCAAACTTGCCGGGTTCGATCTTGAAGGCTCGCGTGGCGTACTCGGCCATCAAGGCGTCGTCATGCGAGGCAATCACGGTCGTGACCCCGACACGGTTAAAGTCTTTGAACACCGACATAATGCGTCGAGCTGTGTCGATATCCAAACTTGCAGTGGGTTCGTCGGCAATCAAAATTGCCGGGCGATTCACGATCGCGCGCGCGATCGCTAGTCGCTGTTGTTCGCCGCCCGAGAGTTCGATCGGGCGAGTGTTTTCTTTTGACGAGAGCCCAACTTTTTCAAGTGCGGCTCTGGCGCGTGCCCGAGCCAGGCTAGGTGCAAGTCCGGTCACTGCGAGCGGCAGCAACACGTTATCAATGGCACTGCGGTCATATAGTAAATGGGTATCTTGAAGGATGACACCTACTGCCCGCCTTAAATAGGGGCGCTCCCGTGCAGAGAGT
>JBIIWK010000376.1:0-2989 GCA_044338955.1 Burkholderiaceae bacterium | reverse complement strand
CGTCGACGGCGCCCTGCGGCGGTCCTTCTGCGGTGCAGCCGGCGCATCGCCGCCGCCGCCAAGGGCGACGACGCCCGACCGCGTCATCAGCACCGCGCCGATGACGCCAACCGTCGCGCCAGCAACCGCCTTGAGCCAGCCTCCGCCTCCGCCGCTCTCGCGCTGGCTCTCCTTCTCGCGGCGCTCGCGCTTCTCAGTCTTGTCCGCCCGCGAGGAGCGCTCAGGGCGAGCGGGCTTGGTGGCTGACGCGGCGTCGGCACTGCTCAGCTCCGGCGGCGGAGCCATGCGCGCGCGCGCCTCTGCCATGCGCGGGTACATCGCCGCCGCGCGCTCGTCAGACTCCCGGCGGGCGGCAGGCTTGGGCGAAGCCGGCGGCGTGTTGCGCTGCGCCTTGGCTGCTTGCTCTGCGGCAGCCTTGGCCTCCTTGGCCGCACGCTCGTCAGCAGCAGCCTTCTCTTTAGCAGCTTCCTCAGCAGCAGCTCGAGCCTCCTTTGCAGCCTTCTCCTCAAGAGCCTTTGCTTCCTTTGCAGCCTTGTCGGCAGCATCCTTCGCCGCTTTTGCAGCCTTGGCCTCCGCCTCCGCCTGCGCCTTGGCCTCCTTGGCTGCCTTGTCGGCTGCGGCTTTAGCTTCCTTAGCAGCCTTCTCTTCAGCAGCCTTCGCCTCAGCAGCAGCCTTGGCAGCCGCCGCCTTCGCCTCGCGAGCCTCCCGGTCAGCGGCATCCTTCGCTTCGCGAGCCGCCTTGTCGGCAGCAGCCTTATCAGCCGCAGCCTGCTCAGCGGCAGCTTTGTCGGCAGCGGCTTTGTCGGCAGCAGCTTTGGCGTCCGCAGCCTTTTTGGCGGCAGCCTCATCCTTGGCGCGCTGCGCGGCAGCAGCCTTCTCGGCAGCAAGCCGATCGGCTTCAGCCTTGGCCTCAGCCGCGAGGCGCGCCTTCTCCGTCTTCTCAGCAGCAGCCTTCTCGGCCGCAGCCTTGTCGTCCGCGAGCTTCTTCGCAGCAGCCTGCTCCTTATCGCGCTTGGCGGCGGCAGCCTGCTCATCAGCCAGCCGCTGCCTGGCAGCCTTGTCGGCGGCAGCCTTATCGGCCGCAGCCTTTGCAGCGGTGGCCTTCTCGGCAGCAAGCCGATCCGCCTCTTCCTTGGCAGCGGCGGCAGCACGCTCCTTCTCAGCCTTCGCAGCAGCAGCCTTCTCGGCGGCGGCCGTCTCGTCCGCAGCCTTCTTGGCAGCAGCAGCCTCCTTCTCGCGCTGCGCAGTCGCAGCCTTCTCGGCAGCGGCCCGATCTGCCTCCACCTTGGCGGCGGCGGCAGCCTGCTCGCGAGCCGCCTTGTCCGCAACAGCCTTGTCCGCAGCAGCCTTCTCGGCAGCGGCCTTGTCAGCCGCAGCCTTGGCGCGAGCCGCCTGATCCGCAGCCGTTTTCACTGCAGCAGCAAGCTCAGCGGCCGCCTTCGCCTCAGCAGTTGCGAGCTCCTTTGCTGCTTTCTCGGAAGCGGCCTTGTCGGCCGCAGCCTTTGCAGCGGCAGCCTTCTCCGCTGCAGCAAGCTCAGCGGCAGCTTTTGCAGCGGCAGCCTTCTCTGCCGCGGCGCGCTCAGCAGCGGCCTTGGCATCGGCGGCAGCCTTCGCAGCGAGCGCCTTGTCGGCCGCGGCCTTGTCAGCAGCAGCCTTCGCAGCTGCAGCCTTGACTGCGGCGGCGAGTTCAGCGGCCGCCTTGGCCTCAGCTGCGGCGATCTCGCGGGCAGCCTGATCAGCAGCAGCCTTGTCGGAAGCTGCCTTCGCAGCGGCCGCCTTGTCGGCGGACGCCTTGTCGGCCGCAGCCTTGGCAGCGGCAGCCTTCTCGGCTGCAAGCCGATCCGCCTCCGCCTTCGCCGCAGCAGCGGCGCGCTCCTTCTCAGCCTTGGCATTGGCAGCGGCTTCGGCAGCAGCCGTCTCATCGGCAGCCTTCTTGGCAGCAGCAGCCTCCTTGTCGCGCTGCGCGGCGGCAGCCTTCTCGGCCGCGGCGCGCTCAGCAGCGGCCTTGGCATCCGCAGCCGCTTTGTCTTTAGCAGCCTGGTTTGCAGCCGCCTTCGCTTCGCGCGCAGCCTTGTCAGCAGCATCCTTGGCGGCTTTCTCAGCCTTTGCATCAGGCTTGGGCGCAGGCTCGGCAGCCATCACCGGCGGCGGCTTCGCAGCAGCCGCAGCGGGCGGCGGCGCAGCGGCAGCAGGCGGTGGCTTCGGCGGCTCAGGCTTGGGCGCAGCAGCAGCCTCCGGCACGGCGGGCTTGGGGGGAACCGCTGCAACCGGCGGCGGAGCTGCGATTGGCGGCGGCGCAGCAGCAGCCTTGGCATCCGGCGCAGCCGCCGCCTTCGGTGACGCGGCGGGCGCAGCGCTGGGTGGCGCAGCAGCCTGCGTCGGCGCTGCTGCTGAAGCCGGCACAGGAGCCGGGGCCGCTTCGACCTTGGGTGACGCAACCGCAGACACCGGCGCAGTCGCCGGCCGCGTAGGCGCCTCGGTAACCTTGGTAGCCGGCGCAGCGACGGGCGTGGATGCAGATGCGGCAGCAGGAGCGGCGGGCTGTGCGGCGGCTTTGGGCGTCGTCTCGGCCACGGCTGCCGGCGCAGAAGCAACCGGGGCAGCAGCCATCGGCACGGCAGCAGGCGGCGCCGATGCCGAAGCGGCAGGCGGCGGAGCACTTGACACGGCCGCAGGAGCAGCAGCCGCAGCCTTGGGCAACTGTGCCGCAGCAGCTGCCTTCGGCGATGCAGCCACAGGCGTGGGCGCCGTCGATGCCGGCGCCGGTGCGGCGGCGAAAGCGACCGCCACGGGCGGGGCAGCGACGGGAGCAACAGGTGCTGACGCAGCCACAGGCGCAGCCGGGGCGAAAGCAGGGCGCGCGGGCTTCGCAGCCTTCGGCGCAGCAGAAGCCGCAGCCGGCGCGGCAGCCGGCGCAACGGACATCACCGGCGTGGCCGCCTTGGCTGCCGGAGCAGGAGGAGCGGCAGACGCAGGCGCGGCAGTGGAC
>JBIIWK010000106.1:0-10530 GCA_044338955.1 Burkholderiaceae bacterium | reverse complement strand
CTGCGCGTGGCCGATGCCTCGATTATGCCAACGATTACGTCGGGTAACACCAACTCGCCCACCCTAGTGATCGCAGAGAAAGCCGCAAAAATGATGTTGAGTGGCGCTTAGCACGTGACGATTTGTATCGAAGCTCTAGGCCTCAAAATTTGTAATGGGGATTAGCGCTTGAATTGTTATATCGCCGCTTAGTATTTTAAGAGGTGTATCGGCCTTTAGCGCGCCAAAATTTCGACCGACTCTTGCAGCGTTTTGATTTCGCAATCCACCTCTGGCGCTCGGCGCTCGAGCACAACAAAATCACCCGTTTGTTGCGCCAACAACGGGTGATGCCAGGTGCCGGGGTTAAAGCTCACGCCGCACGAGCCATCCAGCCAAAAGGCTGCCAAGCTTGACTCAAGTGGTTGCGTGCCTTGAAACGCGGGGTCGCCAAGGGCAACCATCACAACAAACGGTACGCTCGCCAAGGGGATAAACGACTGGCTACCCAAGACGTGGCGTTCAAGTGCGTACGCAACAAACGGCAAAGGGTTGGCTTGCGCACGGTACAGGTTCAAACTCGCCTGGCCACCCGCCTGCGAAAGGTCGGGATTGGGCAGAGCGATTTTTTCGCTTGTGCCCGCATTTATAAACAGACCGCTCGATACAGCGCCACCTAATACGGCACCGTAGGGGGCAAACGCAGCAGCGCTTAGAGTTTGTGTTTTTAGAGTGCGCATATTTATTGAAGACCAAAATTGCCGAGAACTAGAATCATCGCGTAGAAAAAAATCATTACTTCAGAACAAGGGCATCGGTGCAGAGCCAGATTATCACTACCGAGCAAGATCATCACTGCAGAGTCAGATCGTCGCTGCCGAGCCAGATCATCGCTGCAGAGCAAGATCATCGTTGCAGAGCAAGATCATCGATCCAGAGCAAGATCATCGATCCAGAGCAAGATCATCGTTGCAGAGCAAGATCATCGATCCAGAGCAAGATCATCGATCCAGAGCCAGCTCATCGATCCAGAGCAGAATCATTCAGAAACTATCGAGTAACAATTCTTACACAGATTCGGTCGCAAAAGCTTTTGCTCGGATGAGTGCGTACGGTATAGTCCTTGTTAGTACAGGCACTGTTTGCGCAAAGTGCTTGCTTTCGTTTTTTGACCTGCTTTAAAAGGCGCCGCATGAACATGCCTCATTCAATCCAAATTATCGCAACGGTGTTGTTTGCGGTGGCCATTATTCATACCTTTTCGGTGCCAGTTTTTGCGCGCTTAGCGCACAAAAAGGGGCCGCACGCAGGCCTGTGGCATTTTTTGTCTGAGGTTGAAGCCGTGTTTGGGATGTGGGCATTTGTGCTGCTGGTCGTGATGGCCCTGATTGCCGGCGTACCCACCATGGTCAATTACGTCGACACGACTAATTTCACTGAGCCGTTGTTCGTGTTCGCCATCATGGTGGTGGCCGCAAGTCGCCCCATTCTTGAGCTGGTCGGTGGCGTTGTCCGCACGATTGCACGGGTCATTCCTGTGCCGCGACAGCTCGCGACATATTTTGTGGTGCTGACCGTCGTACCGCTTTCGGGTTCTTTAATTACCGAGCCCGCTGCGATGACCTTGGCCGCACTATTGTTGCGCGACGCGTACTTCAAGCGGCCTGGCCACAACTCCTTTAAGTACATGACACTTGGCGTCTTGTTTGTGAACGTGTCAATTGGTGGTGTCTTAAGCGCTTATGCAGCCCCGCCAGTGTTGATGGTGGCACAAACTTTTGGTTGGGATTCGGCCTATATGTTGACGCACTTTGGCTGGCGTGCCGTGGTGGCCGTGTGTTTTAACGCACTCATTCTGACGTTGATTAATCGTAAAGTGTTGGCCAGTGGCGAGGTTGAAACACGTCGTGGCGTGACGCAAGATGCCCCGGTGCACGTTCCGACTTTAACCATTTTGATCCATATCGCGTTTTTGGTTGGGATTGTTGTGTTTGCCCATCATCCCGCCGTATTTATGGGGCTCTTGGTTTTGTTCATTGGCTTTTGCCATGCTTACAAACGTTTTCAGTCACCCCTAATGCTTAAAGAAGGCCTGATGGTTGCGTTCTTTTTGGCGGGTCTGGTGTTACTGGGCGCTTTGCAAAAGTGGTGGCTGCAAGATTTATTAGGCAGCTTGTCGCCCATCGTGTTGTTTTGGGGGGCAACAGCGCTCACGGCCATCACCGATAACGCGGCCTTAACGTACCTGGGCTCGCTGGTCGAGGGTACCTCCGAAGCCTGGCGCTATATGCTGGTGGCCGGTGCGGTCACGGGTGGTGGTTTGACGGTGATTGCCAATGCGCCTAACCCCGCCGGGTTTTCGATTTTGAAATCAAGTTTCGACAACGAAACGATTTCACCCGGCCCCTTATTTATTGCAGCCTTAGGCCCCACACTTGTAGCCGCCGCGTTGTTTTTGTATTAGTGTTTAGGTTGGTTCATCTCAGAGCATCCCACCATGTCAGATCTCGCCTTCTCGACCCTTACCGAACTCGCGCAAGGCCTGCGCAACAAACAATTTAGCTCTGTAGAGCTCGCGCAAGAATATTTGACACGCATCGACAAAGCCAATCAAGAGCTGCATGCCTATGTCAGCGTCGACTCAAACAGCGTGCTGGCGCAAGCCCGCGCCGCCGATGCACGTCGGGCCTCGGGCTACAGCCTCAGTGTTTTAGATGGCGTGCCCATCGCCGCCAAAGATTTGTGCGATATCGAAGGCCAAATCACGACGGGTGGCTCACAAGATTGGGTGACGCGTCGCAGCACCACTACTTGCACAGCCGTCGAGCGCCTGTTGCGGGCCGGCATGATCAATCTGGGCAAAACCCACATGGTTGAATTTGCTTTTGGCGGCTGGGGTACCAACCCAGTCATGGGTACGCCTAAAAATCCCTGGGACTTGACCACGCATCGCGTGCCGGGCGGGTCTTCAAGTGGCTCTGGCGTAGCCGTGGCCGCGGCTTTGGCGCCTGCCGCGCTCGGGTCAGATACCGGTGGCTCGGTGCGGATCCCTGCCTCGTTAAATGGCATTACAGGCTTAAAGACCACCCGTGGCCTCATTAGTCTGCACGGCGCGTTGGCGTTATCGGGCACCCTAGATTCGATCGGCCCTATGACGCGCGATATGCAAGACTCGGCCATTCTCACCGAACTGATGGCTGGCGCCGATCCGCTTGATCCAACAAGCTGTGGTCACCCGCTGTTTCAGTGGCAGGCGCCGCCCGAGGGCGCTAAGCCTTTGCAGGGCATCCGTATCGCGATGTTTCCCGAGGCACAATATCCCATGCCAGTCGGTGCCGATATTAAGCGCATTCTTGAAGATACACGCCGCGTGCTGGTTGAGCTTGGCGCGCAGATCGTCGACAAGCAGTTTCCGTTCGACTTCAACGACATGATGGTGCGTAATGGCTACATCACCGCCGCAGAGGCCTATGCGATTCATCGTGCCTACATTGATGATGCCGAGCGCCCCTTTGGCGAGTTTGTGCGCAAGCGCGTACAGTCAGGCCGCAATATTTCGGCAGCGGATTACATCGCGGCCATGGCTGATCACCGTCGCACCACGGCTGCCTGGACAAACTGGATGAGCAATGTTGACGCGCTGCTTTCACCCTGTGTGCCGATGGGGGCGTGCCCCCTGACCGAGGTCAACGAGTCAAAAACTCCGACGTCCGCCTTTACGCGTGCGGGTAACTATATGGGTACCACAGGTGTTTCGTTACCCGCCGGTTTTGCTGATAACGGGATGCCTGTGGGCATGCAGTTGCTAGGCAAGCCCTTTGACGATGCCACCATGGTCAAGATCGGGATCGCTTTTCAGCGCGTAACTAAGTTTCACTTGGCTCGCCCTGATTTGAAAAAATTGGGTCTGTAACTGTTAGTAAGCCTCACCGCTTCGGTTTCACTGAGGCGGTGAGGCAGTTGAATGTGGGATGGCGAGGCTGTTAGGTTGTTGGCAAAGCATCATTGCCGGCGCCTGACACGTTCAAAGAGGTAAAGTCTTAGCAATTTGGCTAGAAACTAAGCCAAAAAAGGCCTTGAAGCTGGTTCATTGAGCCGTTTTGGGGCCGCTTCGCCTACAGAGCCATCGAGTATTAGTAAAAACCCGTTAAAATCAAAGGCTTTCCTTTTGGTTTCAGTGCTTTCTTTTCAGAGTTAGTACTTTCCCACTTATCCAGTATTCAAGAAGTTTATCGTGCCAATCTACGCTTATAAATGTTCAGCCTGTGGTCACGCTGAAGACAAACTGCAAAAAATCTCTGACGCGCCACTCACCGTGTGTACCCAGTGCGGTCAGTCGACGTTTTCAAAACAGGTTACCGCTGCCGGGTTTCAATTAAAGGGCTCTGGGTGGTATGTCACCGACTTTCGTAGCAGCGGAAGCGGCGGCGCCAAAACGAGCGAAGCGGCTGTGCCCGTGGCTGGCTCTGAAGCTGCTGCGGGTGGTTCAGCCGCCTCGGGTGGCGATGCCAAAGCAGGCTCAAGCGATTCGTCTGGCAGCCAGTCTGGTGCGTCGTCTGACAGCTCGGGCAGCAAGTCTGCTAGCGGCAATTCAAGCAGTAATTCAAACAGCTCTTCAAACAGCAACTCAAGCGCAGCGTCTTCAAGTGGTGCTGGCGCAACGAGTTCGGGTAATAGCGGCTCGTCCTCTTCGGGCGGGTCGTCAAACAACTCGTCTGGTAACACTTGAGCGCTACGCTAATGACATAGCGGCCCGCGGGCCGCCCTTAACCGAAACGGCAACCGCTTTAAAAATATCAACCGCCTGAAATATCAACCGCCTAAAATATCAACCGTAACCTTCAACGCTCAAGCCCTCCGCGCCCGCTCGCGGCAACAAAGATAACTTTTTTGATCCCAATATGCGATTTCTAAAAAAGTACTTCGTCACTGGTTTACTGATTTGGGTGCCTGTCGTCATTACGATCTGGGTGCTCGGCTTAGTGGTCAACACGCTCGAAAGCGTGGTGCCGGGCTTTTTGTCTCCCCAAGCTTTGTTCGGCTTTGAAATCCCAGGCTTCAGGGTCGCCTTGGTGTTGGCGGTGTTGTTGGCGACTGGCATGTTTGCTGCCAATTTCTTGGGTCGTGGCATCTTAAAGTATTCCGAAAAAGTCCTAGGTCGCATCCCACTGGTCAGGTCAATCTATCAATCGGTTAAGCAAGTCAGCGATACCTTGCTTGCACCCAATGGTCAGGCTTTCAGGCAGGCGGTACTGGTGCAATATCCACGGGCAGGCTGTTATACCGTTGCCCTCTTAACCGGCGCCCCCAGCGGCGAAGTGGCCGAACATCTGCAGGGTGATTACGTCAGCGTGTACGTGCCCACTACCCCAAATCCAACGTCTGGTTTCTTTTTGATTATGTCGCGCAGTGAAGTCGTGCCGCTCAATATGTCGGTCGATGCGGCGCTTAAATATATTGTGTCGATGGGCGTTGTAGCACCGCCAGCGGGTCCGATACTCAACGCTGCTGAGGCTGCGATCCAAAGAGGTGTCGCTCAAAGTGCCGCGACCCAAGCGATAGCAACTCAAGCGCAACTGAGTAAAGTGGATGCCGTTAGTCAAACAACCACCACCCCTTCTAATTTATCTAGTGACAGCGTAAACACGCCTGCCACTTCGTCTCGTTCTTCCGATTAATTTTTATTGTCAGATCTGTTTGTCAGATCTTTTGGAGTTTGCATGCGTACCTGCTACACCGGCCAGGTTTGTCGAGACCACCTAGGTCAAACCGTTACGTTGTTTGGTTGGGTACACCGCCGCCGCGACCACGGTGGGGTGATCTTTATCGATATGCGCGATCGCGCGGGCTTGGCTCAGATCGTGTTCGATCCCGATAACGTCGAAGGTTTCGCAATCGCTGAGCGTTTGCGTAACGAGTTTTGCATTCGCATTACGGGGTTGGTGCGCGAGCGCCCCGCCGGCACCACTAATAAAGACCTTGCCTCAGGCGAGATCGAAATCCTCTGCCGCGAAGTCGAGATCCTGAATCCTTCGGTCACGCCTCCGTTTCAGCTCGATGACGAAAACTTGTCCGAGACCACACGCCTGACGCATCGCGTGTTGGATTTGCGCCGCGGTCAAATGCAACGCAACATGATGTTGCGCTATCGCGTGTCGATCGAAGTACGTAAGTTTTTAGATGGCTTGGGTTTTATCGATATCGAAACCCCCATGCTCACCAAGAGCACACCTGAAGGTGCGCGTGATTACCTAGTGCCTTCACGCGTGAACGCTGGCGAGTTCTTTGCACTGCCGCAATCGCCACAGCTCTTTAAGCAGATGTTGATGGTGTCGGGGTTCGATCGCTACTATCAAATCACCAAATGTTTTCGTGACGAAGATTTGCGCGCTGATCGTCAGCCCGAATTTACCCAGATCGATTGCGAAACTTCATTTTTGAACGAAATCGAAATCCGTGCGATCTTCGAAGACATGATTCGTCACGTTTTCAAGGCCGTGCAAAACGTTGAGCTCGCCAATCCGTTTCCGATCATGCCTTACAACGAAGCGATGCGTTTGTACGGTTCAGACAAACCTGATTTGCGCGTCAAGCTCGAGTTCACAGACTTGACTGACGTCATGAAAGACGTTGACTTCAAAGTGTTTGCCCAAGCGGCCACCACAGAAGGTAGTCGCGTGGTTGGTTTGCGCGTACCAAAAGGCGGCATCATTTCGCGTAGCGAGATCGACAGTTACACCAAGTTTGTATCGATTTATGGCGCAAAAGGCTTGGCCTGGATCAAAGTCAACGAAGTGGCCAAAGGCCGCGATGGCTTGCAGTCACCGATCGTCAAAAACTTGCACGATGCCGCGCTCGCCGAGATGATCAAGCGCACAGGCGCGCAAGATGGCGATCTGATTTTCTTTGGTGCCGATCGTGCCAAGGTTGTCAACGACGCCATCGGCGCGTTGCGCGTCAAAATCGGCCATAGCGAGTTTGGCCGCACCAATGATTTGTTTGAAGCGGTCTGGAAACCACTCTGGGTGGTTGACTTTCCGATGTTCGAATACGACGAAGAGGCCGATCGTTACGTGGCCGCGCACCACCCCTTTACCAGCCCCAAAGATGGCCACGAAGATCTGCTCAGTACCGATCCGTCAAAGGCAACCGCTAAAGCCTACGACATGGTGCTCAACGGTTGGGAGATCGGCGGTGGTTCAGTGCGTATTCATCGCGAAGAAATTCAAAGCAAAGTGTTTCGTGCACTCAAAATTGATGCTGAAGAAGCACAACTCAAGTTTGGCTTCTTGCTCGACGCTTTGCAGTATGGTGCGCCACCACACGGCGGTATTGCCTTTGGCTTAGATCGTATCGTGACCATGATGACCGGTGCCGAGTCGATTCGCGACGTGATTGCGTTTCCAAAGACGCAGCGCGCACAGTGCTTGCTCACCCAAGCGCCTTCGCCTGTTGACGAAAAGCAATTACGTGAACTGCATATCAGATTGCGTCAGCCAGAAGTTAAAGCTTAAATATCTACGTCAGCCTGTATTAAAAGGGCTGAAACGTTTTGGTTGTTGTTTAGTAAGCTTTTGATATTTAGTTTGTCATGTTTTTTATGATGAGTGATGCGCTTAATTACTAAATAGGCGATGCCTGTCGTACGCGGCAGCATCGACCAACATGTCGTTGCTTCGAGTCGTTAGCTATAACATCCACAAGGGTCGCTCCCTTTCAGGGCGCGACTCAATGGTGGATTTGCGACTCGGGTTGCACGGCCTGCGACCCGATCTATTGTTTTTGCAAGAAGTGCAAGGGCGCAATGACCGCCATGGTCGCTTGCACGCCCAGCACGAGTCCTTGGCGGCAGCCTTGCATATGGACGTTGCCTACGGCTGCAACGCCATCAAAAGCCAAAGCGATCACGGCAATGCCCTGTTGTCGCGGCACTCAATTGTTAGCTTCGAAAACCAAGATATTTCGGATCACCGCCTAGAGCAACGTGGCTTGTTGCATGGCGTGATTAATGTCGGTGGGCGTGAAGTGCATTGCTTTGTCGTGCATTTAGGTTTGTTTGCCGGCGGACGTGTACGCCAGATCGAAGTAATGGCCGAACGCATTAAGCGGATGGTGCCTGACGAGGCCCCCATACTGATCGCGGGCGACTTTAACGACTGGAAAGATCGCCTCGCCCCTTTATTTGTGCAGCAACTTGGTGTCTACGAAGTGTTTGCCAATGCACCACACACCCAGGGCATGCTGCCCAAGTTACGCGAATCGATGCACCAATTGCGCGGGGTCTGGCGTGGCGATACCCCTCTAGAGATTCGTGCGGGCCAGTTTCGCCGCGAGGCGCAGCGCAAAAACCAGTTGTCGATGGAGGGCGCCTATAGCCCGACGCCCCCACCTCGCACGTTTCCGAGCGCGTTTCCGTGGTTACGCCTTGATCGCATTTATCAACGCGGCTTTGCGGTGCGAAATGCCCGCGTGTTGCGTGGCAGGCCGTGGTCGCAGTTATCGGATCATGCACCGATCATTGCTGAGCTTGAGTTGCCGTAGTTGGCCGCTCTAGTAGTCGCCGCCCTTGCCGCTTAACGCCACGCCAACTCTCAACAGTACGTAAGTCAAACCATCAGTCAGTCGAGTTAGCAACGGGCGACGCGCGTACAGCGTGTGTTCAATCACTCTGCTGCCGTGTACGATCGCGGCTTCAAGCGATTGCCTCAGCGCTTGTGTAAAAGCGGCGTCATTAATTAGTACGTTAGCTTCGCGTGCAAGCAATAAGCTAAAGGGATCGAGGTTTGACGACCCGACCGTTGACACATTATCAAGCACGGCTACTTTTGCGTGTAAAAAACTAGGCAAGTATTCATAGATTTCAATACCTGCACGCAAAAACTGATCGTAGATCCAGCGTGTAGCGTGGTACTGCATGCGATATTCGATTTTGCCCTGCAGCAGAAGCTTTACCTTTACGCCTCGGTGCGCAGCTTCGATGAGCGCGTGCCGAAGTTTGTGACCGGGTAAAAAGTACGCGTTGGCGATGATGATGGTGTGCTGCGCCTGAGTGATACCTTCAAGGTAGGCAGTCTCGATTGATTTGCGAAAGCGTAGGTTGTCGCGCAACACGAGCGCGGCTTGTGCACTGCCCGCAGCCGGATGCAGCGCAGCGCGGTGACGTTGATGCCTAAAGCGTAAATGACGCCAGGTGCGTGGTGCCCTGAGCAAGAGTCGCCAGTTTAGGCGCAGCCAAAGCAGATCTTGTGCATGCACCACCTCGGCGACAAGGGGCCCAGTGATTTGTACCGCGTAATCAAAGCGCGGGTCATTGACACGATTAAGCGGATCAAACGCCAAATAATCGTCTTCAAAATTGACGCCACCAATAAAGGCGACGCGCGAATCGACCACCACGATTTTGCGGTGTAAACGTCGTAGACGTTTGAAGTCAAACGACTTCAGCGTAAATTGCCTGGGCTCTGGGCGATAGATGCGACACTGCGCCCCGACCGACAGCAATTCAGTTTGAATGGCTTGTTCGTCTTGAGCACTGCCAAAGCCATCTAGCATGACTCGCACCCTGACGCCCCGCAGCGCCGCCAGTTTTAAATGATGCAAAATTTGTGTGCCAGCCGCATCGAGTCGAAAGATATAGGTTTCAACCTGAATGCTACGCGTGGCTCGGTCAAAGGCTTTACAAAGTGCCGGAAACAATTGCACACCGTTTTCGAGCAAGGTGACAGCATTGCCAGTTTTGAAGCGCAGGTGTGGATGAATGATGGGCACGGCTTAACCTTACATCTCGGATGGGTGAGGCGCCCTCGGCGCCGATATAGAGAGTCTGCGGCATGCCTGCGCGCAATTCAATCCCTCGGCACCCCCTAAAGTCAAAAAACGACACAAGTCGAATTGTTATTAAAAGTAACCAAGTACTTGACTGCTTTGCGTTTACTAATGGAGCCTTGCGTCATTCTTCCAAGAGCCCTGCTTGTTATAACCGCTTTAGGGCGGTTAGTATGATGATTCAAAGTTTTTTAACGCAGGCGTTTGATGCGCTCAGCCAACACAAGATGAACGTTTTATTAACCGGTGGCGCTGGCTACATTGGCAATCACACTGCCGTGGCCCTGTTTGAGGCGGGCCATCGCGTCGTGGTTTACGATAATTTCAGCAATAGTGAGCGTGGCGCACTAATCCGACTCGAGCAAATCTTGGGCGCGCCTGTCACCACCATCGAAGGCGATGTGCGCGACACCGCACTATTGCAGCGCACACTGACCGAGCAACAGATCAACGCCGTCATCCATTTTGCGGGTCTGAAAGCCGTGGGTGAGTCGGTGTCAATGCCGGTTGAGTATTACGCCAATAACGTACAAGGCGCGATCAGCTTGTTGCAGGCCATGCAGGCGGCGCATTGCAAAACCCTCGTGTTTAGCTCAAGTGCCACGGTGTACGGCGACCCGAAATATTTACCGATCGACGAAGCGCACCCCACTAGCGCGACCAACCCGTATGGCCGTAGCAAGTTGCACATTGAAGAGATCTTGTCAGATCTCAGCGCCTCTGACC
>JBIIWK010000105.1:0-10537 GCA_044338955.1 Burkholderiaceae bacterium | reverse complement strand
AATCAGGAGGCCGGGGGATCCCACAGGCAGCCAGCAACCCTAAGCAGCTCAACACCAAGCCTCTGCATACACCCCGATCAAACATTGCCATCCCAACTGTTGTTGTATTCATCATCTCGAAAATGCCACCCTTGCCCTAAAAAGAGGTTGGCAAGGAGGCATCGGTCGCACCACTAAAAATATCTAGAGGTAACCCTGACATATTGCAGCAAAACCAAGCAGTCAACACATTATTTGCATCGAAATCGACTCGTAAAATCACTTTGTTTTGCATTTTCGCCACACTTTTTTCAAAACAAAAAATAAATTTCGACATCCCATGTTTGCGAGATCTCCAAATTCTGCATAGGTATCCCGCGAAGTGCTTACTACGGTGCGTTTCGAACCATGTTTTTTTAATCATTTCAAGGGTTAACACCTATCCGTCAATTTAAATTGTGACTATTGCGTAGCTTTGTGCAAACCACTAGAATTAGTGCAGATAGTTCTTAAAAACACCATATGTAGTGTTAATCTTCGCCCCCCGCCTCACGACAAAAATATCCTGTTGAAGGCAATCGTGACAGATTGATGATTATTGACACGATCGCAGTACCGACCAAACGAACGACCCTTACCGATTTTTTAGCGTGGCGCATGCCACGCCTGCAACGCAGGAGCCATAATTTTATGCAAACAACTACAAATCCCGTCGAGCGCCAAGCCACTCAGCCTCAATTCATCGCAACCGCGATACCTATGAACGAGGCCGCTTGGACGCAATATCACATCATTCGCCGCAACGGCGCCGTAGTGAATTTCGAGCCTAGCAAAATTGGCATTGCCATGACCAAAGCCTTTTTGGCCGTCAATGGCGGCCAAGGCGCAGCCTCAGCGCGCGTGCGCGAGCTCGTTGACTCTCTGACCCATCAGGTCGTAGCCGCGCTGATGCGCAGCCGGCCAAATGGCGGCACCTTTCACATTGAAGACATTCAAGACGCAGTTGAGCTCTCGTTGATGCGCTCGGGCGAGCACGACGTTGCCCGATCATACGTGCTATACCGCGAACGTCGTTCGCAAGAACGCGCTAAAGGCAAGGCCGAACAAGCCCCGACCGAGGCCCCAACCCTAAATGTGGTTGAAAATGGCGTACGTAAGCCACTCGATCTGGCCAAACTACAAGCAACGATCGAAGCTGCAGGATTTGGCTTAGGCGAGTTTGTTGATACAGCCACGATTCAAAAAGAAACGCTCAAAAATCTATACGACGGCGTACCCGTCGACGAAGTCTATAAATCTGCCATTTTGGCTGCGCGCGCCATGGTCGAAAACGACCCCGCTTACAGCAAAGTCACTGCTCGCTTATTGCTGCACACAATCCGCAAAGAAGTCCTAAGCGAAGAAGTGGCACAAGAAGAGATGAATACTCGGTATGCCACATATTTTCCAACGTTCATCAAGCGTGGGGTCGAGGGTGGGTTACTGAGCTCAGAGCTTTCACGCTTTGACTTGCCACGCCTGGCCGCGGCACTCGATGCCAGCCGTGACCTGCAGTTTGATTATCTTGGTCTGCAAACGCTGTACGACCGCTACTTTTTACATCTGCGCGGTCAGCGCATCGAGTTGCCACAGGTGTTTTTCATGCGCGTCGCAATGGGTTTGGCGATTGCTGAAATCGACCGCGAAACGCGCGCCATCGAGTTCTATCAGATCCTGTCTTCGTTTGACTTCATGAGCTCAACGCCCACACTCTTTAACGCGGGCACTTTGCACTCACAGCTTTCGTCTTGCTATCTCACGACGGTGTCAGACGACCTTGACGGTATCTATGAGGCCATTAAAGAAAACGCTTTACTTGCCAAATACGCTGGCGGCTTAGGCAACGACTGGACGCCTGTACGCGCCATGCGTAGTCATATCAAAGGCACCAACGGCGAAAGTCAGGGTGTCGTGCCTTTCTTGAAAGTGGTGAACGACACCGCAGTGGCCGTGAATCAAGGTGGCAAACGCAAGGGCGCGGTCTGCTGCTACCTCGAATCCTGGCACTTGGATATCGAAGAGTTTCTCGATCTGCGCAAAAACACCGGCGACGAGCGTCGTCGTACGCACGACATGAACACCGCAAACTGGATCCCTGATCTTTTCATGAAGCGCGTGCTAGAAAACGGCAGCTGGACACTCTTTTCGCCTTCAGATTGCCCAGACCTGCACGACAAAGTTGGCGCGGCTTTTGAACAAGCCTACGTCGGCTACGAAGAGAAAGCCCTACGCGGCGATCTGCCCTTGCACAAGACCATGCCTGCG
This sequence comes from Burkholderiaceae bacterium, assembly GCA_044338955.1. Lineage (GTDB taxonomy): Bacteria > Pseudomonadota > Gammaproteobacteria > Burkholderiales > Burkholderiaceae_B > Zwartia. Next base: position 8,254 of record JBIIWK010000105.1, on the reverse strand, counting down.
ACTAGCCTCTGGCGCAAAATGCTCTCGATGCTATTTGAAACCGGCCATCCCTGGATCACCTTCAAAGACCCTTGCAACATTCGCTCGCCGCAACAACATGTTGGCGTGGTGCACAGCTCAAACCTCTGCACCGAGATCACCTTAAACACCAACGACTCTGAAATCGCAGTGTGCAATCTGGGCTCAGTCAACTTGCTGGCGCACCTGAAGCACAACGCAGATGGCACCCAGTCGCTCGATCAAGACAAACTGCAACGCACTATTAAAATTGCGATGCGCATGCTCGACAACGTTATCGACATCAACTACTACGCCGTCGCTAAAGCGCGCAACTCAAACGTACGCCATCGCCCGGTCGGCTTAGGCATTATGGGTTTTCAAGATTGTCTGCACGCGATGCGCGTGCCTTACGCCACGCAAGCCGCAATCGAGTTCGCAGATCGCTCGATGGAAGCCGTTTGTTATTACGCCTACAGTGCCTCAAGCGAACTCGCCGAAGAGCGCGGCCGCTACGCGAGCTTTGAAGGTTCGTTATGGTCGCGCGGGATCTTGCCTCACGATTCAATCGCACTGTTGCGCGAACATCGCGGTGGCTATGTTGAAGTCGATGAATCAACAACACTCGATTGGGATTCGTTGCGCGCACGCATCAAAACACACGGCATGCGTAACTCTAATTGCGTTGCAATTGCCCCAACCGCAACAATATCGAATATTATTGGCGTGTCTGCATGCATCGAACCAACATATCAAAACTTGTACGTTAAATCGAACCTCTCCGGCGAGTTTACTGTGGTCAACGAACACCTTGTTCGCGACCTCAAAAAACTGGGCCTCTGGGATGAAGTGATGGTCGCCGACTTGAAGTACTTCGACGGCAGCTTATCCCGCATTGATCGCGTCCCCGCCGATTTGCGCGCCCTATACGCCACCGCGTTTGAAGTTGAACCCTCCTGGATCGTTGAATGCGCTGCACGCCGCCAAAAATGGATTGATCAAGCGCAATCACTCAATATTTATATGGCAGGGGCTTCAGGTAAAAAACTTGACGACACGTATAAACTTGCGTGGCTTCGCGGTCTAAAAACCACGTACTACCTCCGCACGCTTGGTGCCACCAGTGCTGAAAAATCAACCGGTCGCGGCGGCGAACTCAATGCCGTCAACGTAGCGGGTGCCGGTTCAACCAGCGGAACCTTTGCGATGGCGACGCAAGCAATGCCTGAGCCCGAAATTCTAGGCGCAGCCTGCACCATGAGACCTGGCGATCCAGGTTTTGAAGAGTGCGAAGCCTGCCAATAACGTGACCGAGAAAAAATAATGTTGACCTGGAACGACGAACCCGCCACTCAACCTGCCCCGCTTGCGAGCGCAGGCTTGATGCCCCAAGCCCTGGCGCAAGCCATGGCAGCCTCTTTGCCCTCACGCGCCGCGAGCGGCGTATTTGGTGACGCTGCTTTACCGACACCTGGCCTGACCCAATCGCCCGTCGCGGCCGCTGCGGGCGCTCGCGTCAACGCCGCCGACAAACGCATCATCAATGGCCAAACCGACGTCAATCAACTCGTGCCCTTTAAATATAAGTGGGCCTGGGAAAAATACATCGCCACTTGCGCCAACCACTGGATGCCGCAAGAGATCAACATGTCGCGCGACATCGCACTCTGGAAAAACCCTACAGGGCTGACCGAAGACGAGCGTCGCATTATTAAGCGCAACCTTGGTTTTTTTGTCACTGCCGATTCGTTGGCAGCAAACAATATCGTGTTGGGCACTTATCGCCACATCACCGCCCCCGAATGTCGCCAATTTTTGTTGCGCCAGGCCTTTGAAGAGGCGATCCATACCCACGCTTATCAATATATTGTTGAAAGCTTGGATTTGGATGAGTCAGAAATCTTCAACGCGTATAACGAAGTAGCCTCCATACGCGCTAAAGATCAATTTCTGATCCCGTTTATTGATGCCATTGCTGATCCGCACTTTAAAACCGGCACGCTCGAAAATGATCAAACTCTGCTGAAATCATTGATCGTTTTTGCCTGCTTGATGGAAGGCCTGTTCTTTTATGTTGGCTTTACGCAAATTCTTGCGCTAGGTCGGCAAAACAAGATGACCGGTGCAGCAGAACAATACATGTACATTTTGCGTGACGAGTCGATGCACTGCAATTTTGGCATCGACCTGATCAACACCATCAAACTCGAAAACCCACAGCTCTGGACACCAGCTTTCCGCGAAGAGATTCGCGCGCTCTTCGCCAAAGCTGTCGATCTTGAATATGCCTATGCCGAAGACACCATGCCGCGTGGCGTATTGGGCTTGAATGCGCCGATGTTTAAGTCGTATCTCAGATTTATTGCTAACCGTCGTTGCCAGCAGATCGGCATCGAGCCATTATTCGCGCAAGAAGAAAACCCCTTCCCGTGGATGGCAGAAATGATTGATTTAAAGAAAGAGCGTAACTTTTTTGAAACACGTGTCATTGAGTACCAAACTGGCGGCGCCCTTAACTGGGAATAATCCACAAGTTTGCGCTCAAGACGCTGCAGTACTTTCCAGAAGGCGGGCAAAGCCTGCCCTCTGGTGCCATTTGAATTGGTTCGTGCCCCTAACGCGAGAGGCAGTTCAAATGGCTGTGCCGGATTCATTAGCACAAACCGCTTTGCTACCGATGTTTTTGGTAGCGGCTTGTGCCGATGAATAACTCGGGCGACACAAAATCCCATGGTGGGATGAGTCAAGCACGGGTTTAACGTTTGGGACCCTGAACTAAGGAGTATTACCATGGCAACAGCCAAAAAAGCAGCAAAGAAAGCCCCTGCCAAGAAAGCCGCAGCTAAAAAAGTTGTAGCAAAAAAGGCAGTTAAGGCAGTCAAGAAAGTTGCAGTCAAGAAAGTTGCAGTCAAGAAAGTGAAAGTTGCAGCTAAAAAAGTTGTAGCTAAAAAAGTCGTTAAAAAAGCTGTCAAGAAAGTTGCCGCTAAAAAAGTAGCAGCTAAAAAGCCTGCAGCAAAAAAAGTTGCAGCAAAGAAGCCAGCAGCAAAAAAAGCAGTCAAAAAAGTAGCAAAAAAAGCCGCTCCTAAAAAAGCAGCAAAAAAGCCAGCAGCAAAAAAAAAATAGTTAAAAAGCCAGTTGCTAAAAAGCCGGCAGCCGCTGCCCCCTCGACAGCAGCAGCACCAGGTGCGAAAACCGCCCTGAATCCTGCAGCGTCGTGGCCATTTCCTACGGGTGGCCGTCCCTGAGCTTGATAGCGAAGGTTTAGCAAGTTCAAACCGTCCGGTTCGCCGGACGGTTTTTTATTGGCGCCGCTGCGCGAGTCATCTCCGTCGCCATCTCCGTCGCCATGTCCGTCGCCATGTCCGTCGCCATGTCCGTCGCCATGTCCGTCGCCATCACCGCCGCCAGCACCCATCTTCGCCATCAGGCTCAGAAGCTGCGATAATGTCGCCGAGGCTTCGCCTCTTCTCTTGATTGTCAGTCATCCCTCTCGTGCTCGCCACGAGGCATTTACCGGAGTTGCCACATGCTTGGCGAAATCCTACGTTTTCTACTCGAAATTATTTTCTCGCTACTGGGCGCCGCCTTGCTGGCCAGAGCTTGGATCTATGCTGTCAAGCTGCATCCCTTTAATCCCATGTCGCAAGCCATTCACCAAGCTACGAACTGGCTGGTACAGCCGCTACGCAGCATCATCCCCTCAGGTAAAGGTTTCGATGGCGCCAGTTTGGTCGGCGCATATCTGATTGCAGTTATTTTTCTATCTTTACTTTGGTGGGCCTCGGTAGGCAGCATGCTAAGCCCAAAGCTCATCCCAGGCCTGCTTGGGGCCGCACTCGTAACAGTTGCACGCTGGGCGTTAAACCTCATCGTGTGGCTCACGCTGATTCAGGCTGTGTTGTCGTGGATTAACCCACTCGCTCCGATCATGCCAGTGCTGCGTACCTTAACTGCGCCGCTGCTCGAACCCATCAAACGCATCATGCCTAATCTCGGCGGGATTGACCTCTCGGCCTTAGTTCTACTGATCTTGGCCCAAATTGCCATGATGGTCTTAAATCGCATCAGCTTTTCGTTACTCGGGGTTTGACTGTGCGGGCAGACGTCCCGACCGCACGCACGACGCCTAAGCTCACAGGCGAGCACGCGCGGAGCCTAATCGTCATGTTGGCGAGCGTCATCGTGCTCTGGGGCACCACCGCACAGACAAGCCACGCGCAGCTGTTGCCCGCCACACCTCTTCGGGCGGCTTTAACACCTGCCGCAAGCTCAACGCCCCCCCCTTCAGCCGGACCTGCACCTAGCCAAACACTGGGGCCTACACTTCAGGCCTCTGAGCGCCTCCCCTCTGACATAGATGCCCAACAAAAAGAGATGCAAACACGCTTGGCTGCTACGCAAGCGGATTTAGTCAAAGCGCAAAATGCCCTTAAAGAAGTGAATGCGCTTGATCCCGTTGCCCAGGCCAGCGCCAAAGAACAACTCGAAGACTTATCACATCGAAATGATGCGTACATCCAGATTATTGATAACCTCAAGAATCTACGTCGTTTAAGCAATAAGCTCGAAAACGCCCGCAAAGACAGGCTTGCCTGGAAGCCCCCCTCTGGCTCAGCGCCCTGGCCACTCACCGTTGCCGACGATTTGCAGTTTGACATCATGCGCGGGCAGGCACAAATTCAGCACTTAAACCAGCGCCGTGCCATTATCGACGAGCAAATTTCAGAGCTTAAAAAATCTCGCGTAAGCGTCGAGGCTGAACTGCGTCAAAGCACACAAAAACCTGTGGGGCTCGCAGGGCTTGGTGCGCCAACCAATAAGCTACAAAGCGCCGCCGAGCGTCGTTTGGCGCGCATCAACCTTGATCTGGTCAATTTTTCGGTTGATAGCGATACTATTTTGGTCGAACAGACCACTGCGGCGTTGATACTCGCATCACTCAAACAAACCTGGGATGTCTACCAGCATCGTTTTAGCTTTTCGGCTGACGATTTCACAAAGATTCGCGTTGGTATCGAAAAGACAATCGAACAGCTTCGCGCCCAAGAGCAACAAGCGAGTGGCCGCATTAATCGAACACTCGAACAAGCAGCGCTGGCAAAGGCTCGGCTCGACCAGCTTGAAAGCACCCCGAACGTGAGCGGCGACGCGGTCGTTACAGCGCGGCGTAGCTGGCGTACCGCTGATGTACTAGCCGAGGCCTCTCTGATCGAGCGCGAAAAATTTCGCGCTCAGATTGATTTGAATCTGCTGTCTTTGCAGGTTTGGCAGATTCGTCAAAAACTGTATTCAAACACCGATATCGTGAGCGACCTAGGTGACATGACGCTTCGCCAGCAAACCCTGACAAAGCAACTGGCTCAGGGGCTGGCTTATCTGACACAAATCATTGCAGACAAATCACAAGCAGCCTTCGACCTCACCACACAACTGCAACAAGTCACTGACCCTGCAGAAAAAACCTTCTTGATTGGTTTGTTGGGCCCAGTTTCACAGCAAATCGATGCCACGCGCAACCTCTATGTTTTGATTGGTCGTGTCCATCAATATCTGCAAATCGTAGGCGCCGAGCTCGAGTATGCAGGCGCAAATAAAACCATCATGCAACGGCTCAAGGCCGCACGTGCAACGGTAATCGAGCTGGGCAAAGAGATCTGGCATTACGAACTCTTTGTCATCGATGACTCTGTCTTGGTCGATGGTCGCGAAATTAAAACCAAACGCGGTATCACGATTGGCAAAACGGCCGGCGCCATCATCATTTTAGTGTTTGGTTTTAGCCTAATCTCTGGTTTGATTCGCCGCACCTTAACGCTTGCGGTCAACAAAGCGAATCTGGGTCTCAGTAAGTCGGTCGCTCTGGGGCGCTGGCTGACATTGATTGCGGGCTTCACGCTCATTGTGACCGCGTTGAATCTGGTCGATATTCCACTGAGTGCCTTTGCCTTTTTAGGGGGTGCACTAGCGATTGGCGTAGGCTTTGGTGCGCAAAACATTTTAAAAAATCTGATCAGCGGCGTGATCCTGTTGATCGAAAAACCCGTTCGTATTGGCGATTTTGTTGAAATCGATAGTATTTTGGGCACGGTAACTTCGATCGGTTTACGCTTTTCAACCGTTCACGGCCCGCAGGGCGATGACATCCTCATCCCAAATAGTGTCTTGGTTGAACAAAAACTCATCAACTGGACCTACTCAACACCCAGCGCGCGCAAAGATGTGAAGGTCACGGTAGGCTATCGCTCAAACGTTGGCACCGTTCGCGAAATTTTGGCCGCGGCGAGCAAAGACGAGCCTCACGTGCTGGGCACCCCTGCTGCGCTCATTACCTTAGAAGACTTTGGCGACAACGGCCTGGTGTTTAACTTGCGCTTTTGGGTCTCTTTGCGCTCTGGCATCCCACCTAACGAGATTCAAAGCAATCTGCGGTTCAAGATTCTTCAGGCCTTTGAGCAAGCCGGGATTGAATTACCGTTTCCACAACGCACGTTGATGTTTGATCCAGAGTCGACGCTGGCCGTACAAGTGCAAGCTAGCCCGCCAACCAACCGAAACGCCCTTTAAGCAAGAGCGCCCCTGCCCGCGCATCAACAGCGAAACTATTGGCCAGACATTGGCGTCACCCGCGTCGGGCCCGCGCCACTCACGACTTGTACCCGTTGGTTCAACACCAACGGCACATCAGCCTCTTGAGCAATCACCCGCGTCTCGCCATTATCTAAGCGGACTGTAATTTCAAGACCGTCTTTTTTACCGACTCGGTCTTCGACGGCGTCACCTGCCAACGCACCCAAGATTGCGCCACCAAGCACTGCCAGCGTACGCCCAGTACCACCACCGACCGTGCTACCCATGACACCGCCCACCGCACCGCCAGCAATCACACCAGCACCTGAGGTGCGATCATTTTGCAGCGTGATCGGGCGCACATTGACCACGGTACCATTGCGTACGACTTGATCGCGTTGCGCTTGACCGTAGGTGTATACGTTAGCCGAAGCACTTGGCTTAGCGCAGCCAGACACCAGCACCACGCTGGCGAGCAGCGCACCGCCCAGGGCCAAGCGTACATTCACCTTGGACACAGCGCATTTAGACATCGTGTGTGAAACTGAATTCATAACAACACTCCAAAAAATTTTCAATACTTAGCCGGGCAAATGGCTACCGTAGTGAGCGTGCAACAGTGCGTCGATTTCTGCTCGCGAGGGTGCATGGTTTTGCGGCCCGCGTGAAGCAATTTTAATTGAACCCATCAGGTTGCCTAGCTTACAGGCTTCGATCCAAGTCCAGCCAAGCGTCAAGGCATACAGTAAGCCGCCGCGATGCGCATCACCACAGCCCGTTGGATCAAGTACGGCATCAGGAATCACCGGTGCGATATGGTGTTCTTGCCCCTCAGTGTAAAGTGTGGCGCCACCAGCACCTCGGGTTACCACAACCGCCTGCAAACCCTCTGCTAATTGTGCAACGGTTTTGCCGGTACGTTGCTCGATCACACTCGCTTCATAATCGTTGACAGTCAGTGCCTGCGCGAGCGCAAGCATTTCTAAAATGTCTTTACCGTCATACAGCGGCATCGCTTGACCTAGATCAAAAATAAAGGGGGTCCCCTGCGCGTGCAGGCGCTTGGCATGCGCCATCATGCCCGCCTTAGAGTCGGGCGCAACAATCGCCCACGCGGCTTGATATCCAGTTAAATCATTTTCGGCAGAGCGATCCATCGCGCCTGGATGAAATGCGGTGATTTGATTATCGTCGAGGTCGGTCGTGATAAAGCATTGCGCAGTCAAGGTCTCAGGCAAACTCTTAATCATGGTGGTGTTGATACCAAACTGCTCAAAGCGCTGCAGGTAGTCGGTTGCGTCTTCGCCCACCGTTGCAATGGGTACGGGCTGACCACCCAGCAACTTCAGGTTATAGGCGATGTTGCCCGCGCAGCCACCAAATTCACGGCGCATCCTGGGTACCAAAAATGACACGCTCAGGGCGTGAATACGATCAGGCAAGATGTGATCTTTAAAACGACCATCAAACACAGCAATCGTGTCAAAGGCCACCGAACCACAAATCAATACAGGCTGAGTCATACTATTCTCTTAGGGAAAAAATCGATTGAGTTGAACACCACTAATCTGTAAACCATTCACCACCAGCGGCACACTAATATGCACTTCTTGCTGTGCGGCAAACGGCCTGGCAACCATTGACTCTGGCAAATAAGACTCAGGCGCAAGCACCTTTCTTAGAACCGGCG
>JBIIWK010000104.1:0-10546 GCA_044338955.1 Burkholderiaceae bacterium | reverse complement strand
CCGTGCGTGTGGGCGCCTCGATTGTCGATATGGGCACGGGGATGTGGGGCATCATCGGAATCCTGACTGCGCTCTATGAGCGTCAAGTCTCAGGCGTGGGCCGCATCGTTGATGTATCACTGTTTGAGACTGCAACGTGTTGGGTGTCCTTGCTCGCGTCGCAATACTTGGCCTCAGGTCAATTAGCTGGCAAGCAGGGCTCTGGCGCACCTGGCATCGTGCCCTACAAGGGTTACCTGACCAGCGATGGTGAAATCGTGATTGCAGCGGGTAGCGATGGTTTGTTTAAATCGTTGGCCAAGGTCTTGGGTCGACCCGAATGGCTTGACGACGTGCGCTTTGTCGACAACCCAGCGCGCGTCAATCACCAAGCCGAGCTTTATGGCATGATTGATGCCATCGTGGCCGGGCAGACTTGCGCGCACTGGACAGCCCTGCTAGAGGCCGCAGGTGTGCCCTGCGCCCCGGTTAATGATCTGGCGCAGATGCTTGCCCACCCACAAACCGAAGCGCTGGGCTTGGTGCAAGACGTGCCCGGTACCGGCATGCGGTTTCTAGGGCTGCCTCTCAGCTTAGATGGCGTGCGCCCTAAACCACTTGCGCCTCCGCCAAAACTTGGCGAACATACAGAGCTGTTTTTGAAAAGGAAAACCCCATGACCGCACTACCCAGCTACGAAACGATTGCCACAGAAATGATCGGCGCGCATGTCTTAAAAGTCACCATCAATCGGCCGCAAGTGGGCAACGCCGTGAATACTCAAATGGGGCACGACATGCTTGACCTCTGGAACCGTCTCACAGCTGACGCGGGTGATATCCGTTGCGTTGTGCTGACTGGTGCAGGCGAAAAAATATTCTGTGCCGGTGGCGATCTGAAAGAGCGCAACGGCATGACTAAAAAGCAGTGGACACTGCAACACGAACTGTTTGAACGCATGTACTGGACGCTGGTGGATTTGCCCGTGCCAGTGATTGCAGCGGTCAACGGGCATGCTTATGCGGGCGGCCTTGAAATGGCTTTGTCGTGCGATTTTATTTACGCAAGCAACGCCGCGCGTTTTGCTCTGACCGAAGTCACCTTGGGCATCATGCCTGGCGCCGGTGGCACGCAAAATCTGCCGCGTGCGATTGGCGAGCGTCGCGCCAAAGAAATCCTTATGACAGGTAAACCTTTTAACGCGCAACAGGCAAACGAATATGGGCTGGTCAATGCCGTACTTGAGCCGGCTGACGTTTTGCCACGCGCGCTTGAAACCGCCGAAGCCATCGCTAGCAATGCCCCGCTGTCCGTGCGCCAAATCAAAAAATCGGTACGCTACGGAGGCCAAATGGAACTCCGTACCGCGTTTAGATTTGAGATTGAGGCCTACAACCATTTGATCGGCACTGAAGATCGCATGGAAGGGATCGCGGCTTTCAATGAAAAGCGCAAAGCGAATTTCAAAGGATGCTAACAGCATCAACAGCGCAACAAATAATAATTTTGATACGGAGCACGCAACATGACTCAAACAACTCATTCATTGACGATCGACACCGGTTTGGATTACCCCGAAATTCGCGAAGGCGTCAAACGCGTTTGTGCGGATTTTCCGGGCGCATACTGGCGCGGCCTTGAAGAAAAACTCGCCTACCCCACCGAGTTTGTTCAAGCCCTGACTGCCTCAGGTTACTTGGGCGCGCTGATCCCCGAAGAATATGGTGGCAGCGGCATGCCATTGCGCGCGGCCATGGTGATTCTTGAAACGATTCATGAGTCAGGCTGTAATGCCGGCGCTTGTCATGCACAGATGTACACCATGGGTACAGTCATGCGTCATGGCAGCGAAGCGCAAAAGAAAAAATATTTGCCCGATATCGCCGCCGGTAAAGTGCGCCTACAAGCCTTTGGCGTCACCGAACCCACCACGGGCACTGACACGACCAAGCTTAAAACCCGCGCCGAACGCCAAGGCGATCACTACGTGATCAATGGTCAAAAGGTGTGGACCTCGCGCGCCTTGCACTCTGACTTGATGCTGCTGTTGGCGCGCACCACGCCGATTGATCAATGCAAAAAGAAAAGCGATGGTCTGTCAGTATTTTTGTTAGACATTCGCGATGGTCTGGGCAAAGGGCTTGAGATTCGTCCGCTTAAAGCGATGATCAATCATCACGCCACTGAAGTATTCTTTGACAACTTGAAGATACCGGCCGATTGCCTGATTGGTGAAGAAGGCAAAGGTTTTAAATATATTCTTGACGGCATGAATGCCGAACGCATTTTGGTATCCGCTGAAGCGATTGGGGACGCGCGTTGGTTTACCAAAACAGCCGTCGCCTATGTCAACGAGCGTCGTGTCTTTGATCGCCCAATCGGTCAAAATCAAGCCGTACAGTTTCCGATTGCGCGCGCGCACGCCGAAACCGATGCCGCCGACCTCGTCTTGCGCCGCGCAGCCGCCCTGTTTGATGCGGGCCTACCTTGCGGTGATGACGCCAACATGGGCAAGCTGCTCGCCTCGGATGCCACCTGGCACGCGGCAGAAGCGTGCTTGCAGTGTCATGGTGGTTTTGGCTATGCTAAAGAGTACGACGTCGAGCGTAAATGGCGTGAAACACGTCTATTTCAAATCGCCCCCATCTCTACCAACTTGGTGCTCTCGTATATCGGCGAGCACATGTTAGGTATGCCCCGTTCATTTTAAAAAACAACTACAACAAAGAGACAAACATGACTGGATTAACCCAAGCCCTCGCCGCCTTTGTGTCAAAGCCCACGTTTGGCAACAATGAACAAGGCGCACTCACCGTTGCTAAAACGGGTTTTATGGATACGATTGCCACCATGATGGCCGGCCACAACGAACCGGTTGTCAACATTGTGCGTCAATTTTTAGCCAACACCACCACACCCGCTGAAGCACCTGTCCCTTTTTTAGGGACGATGCATCCGGCGGCTCAAGCGGCGTTCATCACCGCGGTGGCTGGCCATGCGCTTGACTACGATGATGTCGCGTTGTCGGGTCATCCCAGCACTGCGTTGGTACCCGCAATCTTGGCAGAGGGCTATGTGCTCAACAGCTCTGGGCTCGACGCGTTACGCGCCTACGTGGTTGGCTATGAGGTGTGGGCCGAGCTGGTCAGCCGCGAAACCGACCAATACCACTTGAAAGGCTGGCATCCCACGGGCGTGTTTGGCGCCGTCGGTGCGGCCGCTGCAGTCGCTTACCTGCACCGCTTAAATGAAGCGGACACGCGCACAGCGCTAGCGATTTCAGCGAGTCTGGCCAGCGGTTTGGTTGCCAACTTTGGCACAATGACCAAGCCCTTTCATGCAGGCCGCGCTGCGGCACACGGTATCGAGGCAGTACGCTTATCGATGCTTGGCATGACCTCGGCAGCAGACGTCTTCGAACACCCAGCAGGTTATTTGAATGCGTTGTCAAAAGCTGGGCGCGTCGATCGTACGCGCCCAGCAGACACGCTTGGCAAGACCTTACGTATTTTAGAAACAGGGCTGTCGATCAAGCGCTACCCCGTATGCTATTCAGCACATCGAACGATTGACGGCGTGATCAAAATCGCTGAAGCCGAAAATCTTCAACCCGAGCAAATCAAAAGCGTGCACATCACCACGGGGGTTGCGCAAGCCTCGATGCTCAGAAACCATCACCCCGTCACTGGACTCGAAGCAAAGTTTAGTGCTGAGTTTGCCGTGGCCTCAGCGATTGTCGCGCGAGAGGTCGGGCTTGCCCAACTGACGGATTCGTTTGCGACGCGCCCAGATGTTGCCGGTTTGTACGGCAAGGTTTCGATCGAGACTGTCGATACGGTCTGCCCACTCGATCCAGCCTTTGCGCTCACCGATCGCGTCACCATCGAAACCAATGATGGTCGTAAGTTTGACTCGGGCGAGATTCGGTTTCCGCTGGGTAACGCCTTAAATCCAATTGACGCTGCGGGCTTAAAACGTAAGTTTTTAGATTGCCTTGAAACGGGCAAGGCTGCCAACAGTTCAATCAAGGGTGCGGATATTGCCCTTTATGATCGCATTGCCACGTTAGAATCTTTATCTAGTATCCGACATCTTTTCAAATAACCGCCCAAGCCGCCGCGTCTCCCTGAGAGGCTGCGGCTTTTGGCCCCACACAGGCCGTTTGCCCCAGCATGAGTTACAGCGTTGTTTGGTTTAAACGTGACCTGCGGCTCAATGACCACGCGGCACTGACTCAAGCGCTTAGTCACGGCCCGGTGCTTTGCCTGTATATCGTTGAGCCCTCGTTGTGGCGTAGTGCAGATGCTGCGACTCAGCACTATCACTTTTTACTTGAAAGCCTGCGCGATCTGTATCTTGAAATTAAGCGTCGGGGTGGGGTGCTGCACGTTGTTGCAGGTGAAGCGGTCGATGTGTTCGATAAACTTTACGCCCTCAAGCCCTTTCACAGTCTGTCTGCTCATCAAGAAACCGGTAACGCGCTGTCGTATACGCGCGATCGTGCCGTTGCGAGGTGGTGTCGTGCACGGGCGATCCCTTGGCTGCAAAGTCAGCACTTTGGGGTCACGCGCGGGCTAAAGGATCGAGACCACTGGAAAGATCTTTGGGATCAGCACGTGGGCCAACCCTGCCTGCCAGCGCCGGCTACCATCCCCTGTGTGGCGCTGCCCTGGACGGAACCTGCGCTGCCCACCGCCGCTGACCTTGGTCTGGATCGCGCCGAGCCCACCCAACGACAACGCGGTGGACGCACTTTGGCGCAACAAGTTCTGGATAGTTTTTTAAACGACCGCAGCCAACAATACCGCGGAGGGATTTCCTCCCCCCTCTCAGCGCCCACCGCCTGTTCGCGTCTGTCGGCGTATTTAACCTTTGGTTGCTTGAGTCTGCGAGAGGTCGTGCAAGCCACTACCCTGCACTTGCAGGCGTTAAGCCCCGCACAAACCTGGCACAAAAAGGGCTTAACGGCTTTTGTCAGCAGGCTGTATTGGCACTGCCACTTCATTCAAAAACTCGAAAGTGAACCCGAGATTGAGTTTCAAAACATGCACCGAGGCTACGATGGTTTGCGTGAAAACGACTGGAATCCCGTGCACTTTGAGGCGCTCAAAGCGGGTCAAACGGGTTGGCCGATGGTCGACGCCTGCGTCGAGATGTTGCGCGAGACCGGCTGGTTGAATTTTAGAATGCGCGCCATGCTCGTGTCGACGGCAGCCTACCCGCTTTGGTTAGACTGGCGTCCGGTAGGGCATTGGTTGGCGCGTCAATTTTTGGATTATGAGCCCGGCATTCACTGGAGCCAGTTGCAGATGCAATCGGGCACCACGGGGATCAACATCCCCCGTATTTACAACCCGATCAAACAGGCACAAGATCACGACCCAAACGGCGTGTTTGTCAGACGCTGGCTGCCCGCTATGCGTCGGGTACCGGACACCTGGCTGCTTGAACCTTGGAAAATGCCTCACTCGCTGCAAGTGCAACACAATGTATATGTCGGTAAGGACCTGGGATTGCCCGTGGTTGAACTTGAAGCGAGTACGCGTACGGCCAAGCAAAAGCTCTATGCCCTCAGGGGGCAGCCGCAGGTGCGTGCCACCAAACGCGAGGTGTTGCAAAAGCATGGCTCGCGCAAACGTGTGACAACAGTCAAACAAAAACCCGTTTCAGTAACCGCAAGTCAACAGCGGACCCTAGACTTCTGATGTCAAACGATTCTTCAATGCGCGGCGTCAGCAAGCAAAATTTGCCCAGTAAAAACTGCCTGAGTTGCTTGCGCCCATTTACGTGGCGCAAAAAGTGGGAACGCGACTGGGACAACGTCAAGTATTGCTCTGAACGGTGCCGACGCACGGCGGCTGTAAAAAAATAATGATTGCAATCTATTGGTTTCGCAATGATTTGCGTCTGTCTGATCAGCCATCATTTAAGATCGCCTGCGAGCAGGCCACGCGGCTCGCGCCGATCTTTATTCATGACAGCGCTTACGACGCCGAGACCCATTGGGGCTTTGAACGGTTGGGGCCGCATCGAAAGCACGCCCTACGCTCAGCGCTGCAAGCACTCAAAGCGCAACTGCATGAGCGACAAAGCGATTTGCTAGAGTATCAAGGCGACCCTGTCGATACGCTGATTGAACTAGCCAAAAAATTTGACATTGACACTATTTTTTGCGAAGAGATCGCGGCGCCCGAAGAGCAACAACAGGTAGCCAGACTCAGGAAAGCGGGCTTAACCGTCAACACGCTTTGGCACTCAAGTCTGTTGGCGCCGCACGACTTGCCGTTTGCCATTGAGCAACTGCCTTTGGTCTTTACAGAATTTAGGGTAGCCGTTGAAAAAGCTAAAGTGGTTGTGCTGCCACCTGAAGCCGCGCCGGCAAACGTGCCGCCGCTTCCCGACAGGCTTGTGCATAACAGAACGACCGTTAGTGAACGGACATCGCTTTTGTCATCTGAGCCGCTTGGTTCTCTTGATTCGCTTGATTCTCTTGATTCGCTTGGTTCGCTTGGTTCGCTTGATTCGCTGGGTTCGTTTGAGTCAACTGAGTCTCTCGCTAAACTTGATAAGCGTAGCTCACTGACTTTTTCAACTGCAAACGATTTTGCTGGAACGCAGGGGGGGCTCAGACACGCCCAGCAATATTTTGAACGTAAACTCGCGCACAGTTATAAAGCCACCCGCAACCAGTTATCCGGTTTAGATTACTCGACGAAATTTTCAGTATGGCTGGCTTCGGGAGCACTCTCAGCCCGGATGCTCTACCAACAGTTGCAAGCCTTCGAAGCCGAGCATGGTGCCAACGACGGCAGCTACTGGATTTGGTTTGAATTGCTATGGCGTGATTATTTTAGATTTTTACACCTAAAATTTGGCGCTCAACTGTATCGGCGTTCGGGCTTGCGCCAGCGTGCAGCTGTTGAGCAAAGGGGTCAGCGCGGCGGCAAACCGAAGTTTAATGCCGGCAAACTGCAATTCAATGCCGACATTGAGCAAGCGGGTGGCGCTGTCATCAAGACGCCTGCACAAGCTGAGCAATTTAAGCGCTGGTGCCTGGGTGAATGTGGCGAACCTTTTATCGATGCGGGCATGCGTGAATTAAGACACACTGGTTATCTGTCGAACCGGTTGCGGCAAGTCGTGGCCAGTTATTTGATTCATCACCTGAAGCTTGACTGGCGTGCCGGCGCAGCATGGTTTGAGTCGCAGTTAATCGACTACGACGTATATAGCAATCAGGGCAACTGGCTTTATATCGCAGGGCTTGGCACTGATCCGCGCGGTGGTCGAGCGATGCGAATAGAAAAACAGGCGCTTGAGCACGACCGCGATGAAACCTACCGAAAAAAATGGGGTGCGCTTTGACGACTTTAAGACTGATCCTAGGTGATCAACTCAACCCCGAGCATTCGTGGTTTTTAAAGCCGCGCGCTGATGTGGTGTTTGCGTGCATTGAAATGCGACAAGAGACCGATTATGTCTTGCATCATGCGCAAAAGGTCATTGCGATTTTTGCCGGGATGCGTGACTTGGCGCACTTGCTTAAGGCGCACGGGCACAAGGTGCACTACCTGAGCATCGATGACGCGACGAATAAACAGAGCCTGACGGCAAATCTTGATACTCTGCTGGCCCACTACGCCTGCACACACTTTGAATATCAAGAGCCCGACGAATGGCGTCTTGATCAACAACTCCAACAGTATGCCCATGCAAGCTCAATAGACTGCACCATGGTGTCGAGCGAGCATTTTTATACAACACGCGCAGAGGTTGCTACGTTATTCGCCGGGCAAAAAGCCTGGCTCATGGAACGCTTCTACCGCCAGATGCGCGCGAAACACAACATTCTGATGCTCGACGCTAAGCGCCCTGTCGAAGGAAAATGGAACTTTGACCACGAAAACCGAAAGGCTTGGTCAGGCACTCCAGCCGAACCGGTAGACAAGCGTCCAAGGCATGACCACTCAGCCTTATGGGCGACCATTGAGGCTGCCGGTGTCAGCACCTTTGGTGCGCCCGCTGCCGCAGACTTTGCGTGGCCGTTGAATCGTGCAGAGGCCTTGGTTTGTTTGAAGGATTTTATTGAAGACGCCCTCCCTCACTTTGGTGATTTTCAAGATGCGTTAAGCACGAAGGGCTGGCGACTGTTTCATGCGCTCTTATCTTTTGCCTTGAATACAAAAATGCTGAGCCCACGCGAGGTTGTTGAGCGCGCGCAACAAGCTTGGTTAGAACAAAAGATTTCGATCGCGACGGCCGAGGGCTTTATCCGCCAAATTTTGGGTTGGCGCGAATACATACGAGGTGTGTATTGGGGCAAGATGCCTGATTACGGGACACAAAATTATTTTGAACACACCACCGCCTTGCCAAAGTGGTTTTGGACAGGAAAAACCAAAATGCGCTGCCTTGAGTTGTCGCTTGCGCAATCTTTAGAGCAGGCGTACGCCCACCACATACAGCGCTTGATGGTGATTGGTAATTTTTCTTTGTTGGCAGGACTTCATCCACGACAGGTCCACGAGTGGTATTTAGGCATTTATATTGACGCCTTTGAATGGGTCGAGTTACCTAATACCCTGGGGATGAGCCAGTTCACCGATGGCGGTGTGCTAGCCACCAAGCCCTATGTGTCGAGCGCTGCGTATATTGACCGCCAGGGCGATTATTGCAAGGGCTGCTATTACGACAAAAAGAAACGCGAGGGCGAGCGTGCTTGCCCTTTCAATGCCTTGTATTGGGATTTCTTTGATCGTCACCGTGCCAAGCTTGGTGACAATTTTCGATTGGCAATGGTGTACCGTAACTTAGACAAAATGGATGAACAGACACTGAACGCCTTACGCGCCCAGGCAAACAAGACGCGTTCGCAACTAGAGTCGTTATAAGCCAAAGACTGAGGTTTTTTAGAATACTTTGCGTTTGTTTGACTACACTAGCGTATCGCCCAACAGATTGCTCGGACTAGCGTGTGGCCCAACAGATTGTTCGAGTTCAGTCGCTGATTTGCGCGTCAAACCTCTCCCGCCAGGGTGAGTAGTATTTCAACTGTTTCTCTGTGAACACTTTATATGCTTGAGCACTCGCCCGTTACCGTGTCCTTATCTCAACTTTTACCTCAACTTGAGTCCGAAGGTTACGCGGTACTTGACGCAACGACCGTTGCAAAGTGGGCGCAACATCCACTTGCCGAGCTCACAGCTCTCATACCTGACTGGGAAGGCATGCCTGAAGATGCCTATCTAAAAGATGGCGGACATTATCGCCTGCGCCGTCACTCTTGCTTTGTATTTGAAAATAACCAACTCGCGCTTGCGCCGGCACGCGCCCATTGGCAATCGTTGTCGTATAACGCTTTGCATGGCGGTATGCAGCGCTGGTTTGAGCCCATGCATACACATACAACTCAGCAAGCCGTCTGGATCGATTTATTGAGCGCCTTTGCGCGCGCGGCCGACTCGCTGAATCGCGCGAAGCACCCCACTCGTGCCGTCACGCGTTGGTGCATTGAGGCCCATCAATTCAGAATTGATACCAAGGATGGTATTGGTCGCCCCACCCCAGAAGGCGCGCACCGTGATGGCGTTGACCTAGTAGGTGTCTTTATGATCAACCGCAACAACGTCAAAGGCGGCGAGACGCGTGTGTTCGATTCCATGAGCACCTCGGGGCAACGGTTTACATTGAGTGAGTCTTGGTCGTTACTTTTGCTAGACGACGCACGGGTGATTCATGAAACCACCCCGATTCAACCGGCTCAGCCAGGCGGCTATCGCGATACGTTGGTCTTGACGTGCCGCGCCGACAGCTTTCAGGGCGAGTAAGCTATTTGGCCTTAACAACCTTAGCTTTTTTAGTCACTTTTTTAGCCGCCTTTTTAGCTGTGATCTTGCGCACTTTGACGCCCCCCCAGTCTTCGACTACTTTACAAATCGACGTAAAGTCAGAATCAGGGCCATAGGTGGCGTTGGTCACCGCAAGCATCTGACGCACAGCCGCACCGACTACCATGGGCACCCCCATCGCTTCGGCTTCGTCTACGCACAAACGCACATCTTTGTAAGACAGCGCTGTGGCAAAACCAAAGTCAAAGGTCCCCGTCAAAATTGCACGCGGAAACTTATCTTGCGTGGCGCTATTTCGACCCGAACCGCTATTGATCACGTCTAGCATCACTTGTGGATCAAGCCCTGCCTTGACGCCCATCACCATGGCTTCAGAAGATACCGCCAATGCTGCGCCAGCCAAAAGATTATTGGCGAGCTTCATGGTTTGAGCCTGGCCTGCGCCCTCACCCAAATGAAAGGTTTTACCAAAAGTTGCCAGGATGGGGGTCAGCTTAGCGTACAGGGCTTTGGGGCACGAGACCATCACGGCTAGCGTGCCCGCCGCGGCACCCGTCACGCCACCACTCACTGGTGCATCAACGTAGCTCACCTTGTTGGCACTCAAGCCTTTGAATACGGCAACAGCAGTTTTAGGCCCAATCGTGGAAAAATCGATCACGCATTTGACCTTTTTACCTTCGATCAAGCCGTCTTTACCTAGCGCGACTGCATTGACG
>JBIIWK010000347.1:0-3009 GCA_044338955.1 Burkholderiaceae bacterium | reverse complement strand
TGACAACGGTCAGGCTCGCTAACGGGTCGAAAAACTAACCAGACTGCCGGCCTGACGATCAACTTAAAGCCGACTCGAGATTGACCAAGCGCCTGTTTTAGCAACCGAATGGCTGTGTGCACCGCAGTAACCAAGCTAGTCCGTCACCCGTCACACGGGGCGCGAGGCGCCGGCGAACCTCTTGATGATACGTATTGAGCCAGGCGAGCTCGTCAGCGCGCAGCTGATCAACCTGAATGCAGGTCGTGTCAATCGGGCAAAGTGTCAGAGTTTCGAACTCAAGAAACTCGCCAAATTCAGATGTGCCTGCGCTTAGATTACAGACCAGATTTTCGATCCGTATGCCCCAGCGACCCGGCCGATATAGCCCGGGTTCGTTTGAGGTAATCATGCCCGGCTGCATGGCAGTGTGCGGAGCGGGCGCGGCACGATACGAGATCACCTGTGGGCCTTCATGCACATTCAGGTAATACCCCACCCCGTGACCCGTACCGTGACCGTATTCGGCTAAGCGATCCCACAAGGGCGCACGCGCGACGGCATCAAGCATGGGCGAAGCAATGCCGCGCGGAAACTTCAGGCGTGACAAGGCAATCATCGCCTTG
Organism: Burkholderiaceae bacterium; assembly: GCA_044338955.1. Lineage (GTDB taxonomy): Bacteria > Pseudomonadota > Gammaproteobacteria > Burkholderiales > Burkholderiaceae_B > Zwartia. The sequence goes on along the minus strand of JBIIWK010000347.1, from coordinate 2,404 downwards.
AGCACGGCCGTGTAATCGTCTTTTTGCGGCTCAGTCGGCGTACCAACCGAGACCACGCGAGTAATGTCGGTGGTACCACCCAAATATTGCGCGCCCGAATCAATCAGTAACAAGCCATCGCCCTTGATTTGAGCGTGCGAGGCTTGCGTGGGGCGGTAGTGGGGCATAGCACCGTTGGCATTAAACGCTGAAATCGTGCCAAAGCTGCGAGAGACAAAGCCTGGTTGCTCAGAGCGCAGCGCCAGCAGACGCTCGTCGATCATTAGCTCGCTGAGCGGTGTGGCGTCGCTGCAAGCGATGGCTTGCTCGAGCCAGGCAAAAAACGCACACAAGGCTGCGCCGTCTTGCTCCATGACCCGACGCACATGATTCAGTTCGAATGCTGTTTTTTGAGATTTAAAAAAGGTGCTGGGGTTCATCGAACGCACAGTGCGCGTACGCAAACGATCAATCAAAGCGCAGGTCGTGCGGGCTGGGTCGAACAGAACCGTGTCTTTTTCGGGCAGTTCGGCCAGCACCTGCGCCACGGCGTCATAGTGTCGGATCTGAATATTGTCTCGCCCGAGTTGGCTTGCCAGAGTGGCATCCACCTTGCCAGGCAATACAAACAATTGCGCGTCATTGAGGCCTAGCAAAACGTGCGACATGAATACTGGATTAAACGAGACATCGCTGCCGCGCAAATTCAAAAACCAGGCAATATCGTCAAGCGTAGACAGCAGATGCCACTGGGCACCTTGTTCGAGCATCGCCTGACGCACGCGCGCCAGTTTGTCTTGCCGCGAGGCCCCCGCAATCTCTAACGGCAAATCACGCACCGCCGCCATGGGCAACGACGGGCGGTCGGGCCAGCACTGCCCAGGCAAGTCAAGATCTAGTTTGAGCGCGATGCCGCGAGGAGTCAGCACTTCGAGTAGTGTGTCGCGCGCCGACAAACCCATCGCGCGACCATCAACCGCCACCGTCGCACCATCAGCCAGTTGCGTGGCCAACCACGTGGTGTGGGCAGGATCAGTCGCCACGCCAATTTTCATGAGGGTAACCTCGCTACCCGCCAGCTCGGCCTCGGCTTGCACCCAGTAACGGCTGTCGACCCAAAGGCCAGCAAAATCTTGCGTGACCACAACGGTGCCAACCGAACCGCTAAACCCAGTCAACCAAGGGCGCAGCTGCCAGTAATCTGGCAAATACTCAGACAAGTGCGGGTCTGCCGAAGGCACCAGGCAAGCCTGCACGTTAGCCGCCCGCATGGCAGCACGCAGCGCCGCTAGAGAATCAGAGGAACTCGAAGTCGACACGGATGTTGTCATTTGCAAGGGCAAGTAAAAGTACACAAGATCAACAGGCCACTAAACAGATAAGAGTCCGAGGCCAGGATGGTCATTTGGAAAGACGAGCACACAACCTAAAAATCAACAGACCACTGAACATACACTTGGCCAAAGCAGTCATTTTCATTTAGAGGGGCGAGAAAACTTGGCCCTGAGCACAGCAATAATGCCAGGCAAAATTGACAAGAAAATAATGAACAGAATCACCAGTGTCAGGTTGTCGCGCACGAAAGGCAGATTGCCAAACCAGTAGCCTGCAACGGTCAGCGATACCACCCACACTACCCCACCGATCACGTTGTAAAACAGGAAACGCTTGGGATCAAAACGCGCAAAGCCCGCCACAAAGGGCGCCATGGTGCGCGCGAGCGGAATAAAGCGCGCAATGATGATGGTTTGGCCACCATAGCGATCGTAAAAACCCTGTGTGTAAGCCATATGCTTAGCGTTGACCAAGCTAGTGCGAGCGATCAGCGCTGCACCAAACCAACGGCCGACCGAATAGTTCACTGCATCGCCCACGATCGCCGCTGTGGTCAAAAGGGCCATCAACAGATAGAGATCCATCTTGCCCATCGCACAAATAGCACCCGCGACAAATAACAGCGAATCACCCGGCAAAAAGGGCATAAACACTAAGCCCGTTTCGGCAAAAATAATTGCAACAAGCAAGACATAAATCCATACGCCGTGCGCCTCAATAAACTGCAACATTGTTTTATCAATGTGCAGCAATAAATCTAACAGCCAGGTGAAGAATTCCATCCCAACATCCTTGTGATAATAAAAGTGAGCGACGCGATCGTGTGTGTGCTTACAAAAACAGACCGCGCAAGCGCGGTCGCAAGACTTCGAGGCAGGCGTTGCGTGCTGCTGCAACTCGGGCAGCGTAAACCTGCTAGGTTTTGTCGGTCAACCTTGACAGACTTACGCTACGCAACCGGCCTACGCAACCAACGAAACGTCGAGTTTAGCAGCGGTATGCTCTTGCACTTCAGCTACAGTCACGCCAGGTGCCAGTTCAAGCAACTTAAGCCCGTTTGGTGTGATTTCAAACACGCCCATATCGGTGA
>JBIIWK010000346.1:0-3017 GCA_044338955.1 Burkholderiaceae bacterium | reverse complement strand
GAAAATGCCAGTCGCGCCGGGCTGCGTTTTAAAAGCACGCTGTTTGACGTTGCCCAAGACGGCTTACCCACATTCGAAGGCCCAGTGACTATATTGGTGGGGCAAGCATTATCTTTAGCGCAAGCTGGACCACTGCCTTTAACAAACGTTTCAGCAGAGTCTTCGATCGCGTCACCTTCAAAACACGCCATCGCCTAGATCTCACACTCAACAAAATCCAAGATGAACACTGTACAACTCAACGAGACCCCTTGCATTTTTGACCTGACCGGCCAACGGGTCGCTCACATATCAACCTTAGCGTTGGTACTCGAAACCGATGCCATTTTTAGTCGTTCAGAAGCGGGTACGGTCACCACCTATCTTAAGGGCGTGTTGGCGGCTCAAGGTTCTCAACCAACTGCGATTGGGATTCGGTTTGAAAAATTTACCGACGGACGCTCGTATTCGATTGCCTCGCGTCTGCGCGAAATCGGCTATGCCGGCGAACTGCATGCCTTGGGTGACATTAACCAAGAACTCATTTTTTTATTACGCCGCGTAGGGTTTACACATTTTCATATTCCAGACCCTGGTACCGAGGCACTTACAACCGAGATCCTGGAGCCGTTCAATGGCTATTATCAAGCAGGCTCGGATGGCTCTCAGGCTGAGTGGCAAGCCTAGGCAAGAACCAAACTCGTGCCGGCCCAGTCGTACGGCCACCGGTCAAACTGATGAGCGGACGTTATCAGGAGTAGGCGCAGGTCAGATCGAGGCGCATGTGGTGTGAGCGGCAGGCGCAGGCAACACCGAGGCGCGTGCGGTATCTGCAACCAGCGTCAAAGCATACAGCATGCAACCCAGTGCCACGGCGCGGCACAAGGGCTGAAAGTAAGTTTTTATTTGCATGATGAGCCACCTTTAATAACCTAAACACCTTTCGACTTGAGAGACGTACGGTATGAAGACAAGCGTAAAGGTTCACAACCCATAACAAAACAACTATATTCTCATTTAAATATAAGTAATTTCGTTATAACTAAAACGCACCAGGGATTTCAGCCATGACCACTTTTGAAAATCTAGATCTAGTCGGCGTTGCGCAGGGTATCAAGGCTAAAGAATTTAGTTCGCAAGAAATAACGGCTTGGTCTTTGAACCGCCTTGAAACAATCGGTCGTACCTTCAACGCAGTATTTCGTATTGACCACGACCAAGCGCTCGCGCGTTCAAAGAAACTAGATGCGCAGCAGGCGCGAGGCGAACCACTTGCCCCTTTGCACGGCGTACCACTGGCGCACAAAGACTTACTCGAAGTGGCTGGCCTTGAAATGCACGTGGGTTCAAAAATTCTACGCGGCAACATTGCCAAAAATAATGCTTGGGCGATCAACACGCTTGACGCTGCTGGGCAGGTTAATCTGGGTGCGCTGCACATGGCAGAGTTCGCCATGAGCCCGACCGGCTTTAACGCGCATTACGGACATGGCTTAAACCCCTGGAACTCGGCTTATGCATGCGGGGGATCCTCAAGCGGCTCAGGCATCGCCGTGGCGGCGCGTTTGATCTTTGGATCGCTGGGCAGCGACACGGGCGGCTCGATCAGACACCCAGCCGCAATGTGTGGCGTGACCGGCATCAAGCCTACTGCGGGGCGAGTTAGCTTCGCCGGCGTGTTTCCGCTATCGCATACCTTGGATTGCGTGGGGCCCTTAGCGCAAACGGCGCGCGACTGTGCACGGATTCTGACGCACATTAGCGAGCCAAACTCGAATGACCCGTGGTGTACCTTGCGTGCGAATGAAGATTACGAGACAACATTAGATGGCAACATAAAGGGCCTTCGCATCGGCGTGCCCGAGGCTTATTACCGCGAGAATCTTGACCCTGAAGTTGCAGCGGCGTTAAAAACAAGCCTAGAAGTTTTAAAAGCGCGAGGCGCGCTGCTGGTCGATGTTCAAGTACCCGATTTGGCTAAAATCCATGAGATGACAGCCGTTGTGCTCACCGTTGAAGCCGCCACCGTGCATCATCGCTGGATGCAAACACGCCGAGACGAATATGGTTCGCAGGTGCTCGCCCGTACAGCGGCTGGCTTCACCCACAGCGGCATCACCTACCGCGAAGCGCTTGACGCTCGGCAAGGCTTGATTCAATCCTATCTCGACACCTGTTTTGCTAACTGTGATGTTGTGCACATCCCAACGCTCATGGTGCAAACACCCACGATTGCGGCTACGACAACTGGCACACTTGACGAAATTTTGCAGGCGATCAATGGCTTCTCGTACGCAGGCCGTGCGATTAATTATTTAGGGTTTCCGTCAATGAGCGTGCCAGCTGGGTTTTCAAGCACCAACATGCCACTGGCGTTTCAATTGGTGGGTCGCCACTTTGAAGAGGCTAAGCTGCTTAAAGTGGCTGATGCCTTTCAGCGTGATACCGCTTGGCACCGCCAACAACCCATGTTGTGAAAGGCTGTTGCCTCTGAAAATGGAAAAAAGACTCGCTGTTGATGTGGGATAACATCGGCACGATGCATAACGCGGTCGCCGATTACGGCCCAGACGAACACCGTTACATCAGGCGCTGTCAGGTCATGGCTACGCATTTTTATGGCGCGCAAGGTACCCGCGCACCGATGTTTTTTAACGCAGTCTGAGATTCAGCCTTTGGGGCTTTTAGTTGCCCCGCAAACGCAACTCGACACGACAGAAAAGCTGATTGCTTATGCTAAACAGCATCCAGGCAAACTTAACTTTGCGTCATCAAGTAATGGCACGGCGCAACATCTTGCCGGCGAAGCGTTTCGCGTGGCTGCCGATATTGATATCGAGCCCTAGCGAGATGCGTGCGCTATGGGCCAAAGACATGGCGCAATACAAAACTCTTTTGCAGCGCACCAAAACCAGCATTCAGTAAGCGGGCATTCGAAGAATTTTTAGCCTATGATTGCCCCACTTATACGGAGATCATATGGCAACCTTTACTTCAAAACGTTTTACCCAACTCACAATTGACACCGTTGCGCCTGA
>JBIIWK010000345.1:0-3021 GCA_044338955.1 Burkholderiaceae bacterium | reverse complement strand
TGAGCTGCCATTCATTTTTTAACAGCTCGGGCTCGATCGGCCATAGACGTGCGGCATTACGCTGCCATTCTTGGCCGATCTTGTCTGTCCAAAGCGGTGTCAACAGGCCAGCATGAGCGAGATTAAGAAGCAGCGGCCGCAGCAAGCCAGACATCAAAATACAGGCGTCTAGTACTAGGCCAGGTGCACGCTGCAAAACTGGCGACGCAGCAGCAGGCTCGGGAGTATTTTGATTGACGGCCATCCCGCTATTCTAAAGCGAGCACCGCTGCGCGTACGATTGCTGCGGCATCTACCCCAAAATATTCACGTAAGGCAGCACGGGTATCGCTGCGGCCAAAGCCATCTGTGCCAAGCGTTAAGTAGCGGCGATCGGCGGGCAAGTAAGCGCGCACCGATTCGGGCAGGGCGTGCACATAATCTGTGGCTGCGACGATCGGTCCTTGGCTTGTGCTCAACTGGGTATAGATGAAAGGTACGCCTGCGGTAGCAGAGCCGGCTAAGCGTGCGTCTTGGCAAGCAAGGCCGTCGCGCGCGAGTTCGCTCCAGCTAGTCACGCTGTAGACGTAGGCGGTAATGCCTTGTTCGGCGAGTTGCCGCGCTGCTTTGATCACTTCAGTCAGAATTGCACCTGACCCCAAGAGTGTGACCGTTGGGGGCGGGGCATTGCTGGCCTGTGCCCCAAATGTTTCAAACAAATAGCACCCACGAATGACTTGCTCATGCGCTGCCGCAGGCAAGCTCGGCTGTGCGTAGTTTTCGTTCATCAGCGTGATGTAATAAAACACATCTTGCTGCTCGATCATCATGTCTCGAATCCCTTGATTCACGATCACGGCCATCTCGCCAGCAAAGGCGGGGTCGTAAGCTTTGCAGTTGGGAATGGTTGCAGCGTGAAGATGGCTTGAGCCATCTTGGTGTTGCAAGCCTTCGCCGCCTAAGGTGGTGCGCCCAGAGGTGGCGCCCAATAAGAAGCCGCGCGGGCGTTGGTCGGCGGCTGCCCAGATCTGATCGCCCACACGCTGAAAGCCAAACATTGAGTAATAGATATAAAACGGCAACATCGCCAAGCCGTGCACGCTATAGCTCGTGGCGGCGGCTGTCCAGCTGGCGATTGCGCCAGCCTCTGAAATACCTTCTTCAAGGATTTGACCGTCAAGCGCCTCGCGGTAGCTCAACACTGAACCAATATCTTCAGGTGCATAACGTTGACCCACGCTTGAATAAATGCCAACTTGCTTAAACAGGTTGGCCATGCCAAAGGTGCGAGCCTCGTCGGCCACGATCGGCACAATGCGCGGGCCCAGAGCAGAGTCCTTGAGAAGATTGCCCAACATGCGCACAAAGGCCATGGTGGTACTCATCTCTTTGCCCTCGGCGTTCAGTGCGAAGCCGCTGTACTGTTCGATCGTGGGCACAGGTACGGTTTCGCACGCGGTGTCACGCTTGGGCAAATAGCCGCCTAAGGCTATGCGGCGACTTTGCAAATATTGCATCTCGGCGCTGTCGGGGGCCGGCTTATAAAAGGCCAGTGAGGTGGCTTCTTGATCCGATAGGGGAAGGTTGAAGCGGTTACGAAACTCAAGCAGATCGGTATCGTCAAATTTCTTTTGACTGTGCGTGGTCATTTTGCCCTGACCTGCGCTGCCCATTCCGTAGCCTTTTTTGGTGTGCGCCAAAATGACAGTAGGCTGGCCAACGTGGTTTGCGGCCGAGGCGTATGCAGCGTGAATTTTGACCAAGTCATGTCCGCCGCGTTTCAAGCGATCAATTTGATCGTCTGTCATGCCTTGCGCAAGTTTTGCGAGTTCTTCGTTTTGCCCAAAAAAGGTATCGCGGTTGAAGCGACCGTCTTTAGCAGCGAAGGTCTGCATTTGCCCATCAACAGTGTTGGCAAAGGCTCGGGTGAGTGCGCCCGTCACATCTCTTGCAAACAGGCCGTCCCAGTCGCTGCCCCAAACAAGTTTGATGACATTCCAGCCGGCGCCGGTGAAGAGTCTTTCGAGCTCGTCAATGATGCGACCATTGCCACGTACAGGGCCATCAAGGCGTTGCAGATTGCAATTGACCACCCAGACAAGATTGTCGAGACCTTCGCGGGCAGCCAACGTTAAGGCGCTCATGGATTCGGGTTCGTCCATTTCGCCGTCGCCAAATACGCCCCAGACCTTGCGCGTTGAGCAGTCAAGCAGATTGCGATGGCTGAGGTAACGCATAAAGCGTGCGTGATAGATCGAGCTAATCGGACCAATGCCCATTGAGCCCGTCGGAAACTGCCAAAAATCGGGCATCAGCCAGGGGTGTGGATAGCTCGATAAACCGACGGCACCGTGCTCGGCTGCACGGATCTCTTGGCGATAGTTCAGTAAATCTTGTTCGCTTAAGCGGCCTTCAAGGTAGGCACGCGCATACACGCCGGGCGCGCTGTGGGGTTGAAAAAATACGAGATCGCCACGATGCTGATCGGGGCCCGTACCTTGCCGTGCCTCAAAAAAATGATTAAAGCCGGTTTCGAATAAGTCGGCCGCGCTGGCATAACTGGCAATATGACCGCCAAGTTCGCCATAAGCCTGATTAGCGCGTACGACCATCGCCAGAGCGTTCCAGCGCATGATCGAGGCCAAGCGCTCTTCAACGGCGAGGTCGCCCGGAAACACCGGCTGCTGATCGACTGAAATCGTATTGACGTAAGGGGTGCTCAGTTCGGGGCGCCAACCGATCTTTGCGGTGTGGGCGGTGCGCACGAGCTCATCCAACAAAAAGCGGGCGCGCTCTGGGCCCTGAGCGGCTAGCACGGCTAAAAGAGCTTCGCGCCATTCACTGGTTTCTTGTGTATCAGTGTCAGTCGTCGTGAGCAAGGCGGTCAGACGGGGGTCGATCGAGGCGTTCATAGGGGCGTGAGGCTTTCTAATAGTCGTTATTCGGCAATTCGATCATTTTAGAGATAACTACGCAGCATGGGGTGCTTTAAATGTAGGGTAAAAGAGCTATTTGCAGCATAAAAATCTGTAATACTATGTT